>JAGXHM010000052.1 GCA_024636155.1 Deltaproteobacteria bacterium | reverse complement strand
GCTCGATATCGGCCAGCCGAAAAATGGAGAAACGGTGGTGGTTGCAGCCGCAAGTGGAGCCGTCGGCTCGGTGGTCGGCCAGATCGCCAAGCTCAAAGGATGCCGCGTGGTCGGGGTTGCCGGTGGAGACAAAAAGTGCCGTTCGGTGGTTGATGAGTTGGGCTTCGATGCCTGCATCGATCATCACAGCGCCGACTTCGACCAAGAGTTAGCCACGGCCTGCCCTAACGGGATCGACGTCTACTTTGAGAACGTCGGCGGCAAGGTGTTCGACGCCGTTCTTCCCCTGCTGAATCCGGCGGCGCGCATTCCGGTGTGCGGGCTGATCGCCCACTACAACGATACCGAACTGCCAGAGGGGCCGGATCGCCTGGGTCTGTTGACCCGCACGCTCCTGACCAAGCGGATCAAGATGCAGGGGTTCATCATCTTTGACGATTACGGCCATCGTTACGATGAGTTCTATAGCCAGATGAGCACCTGGCTCAACGATGGCAAAATCATCTTCCGCGAAGACATCGTTGACGGCTTGGAGAACGCACCGCAAGCTTTCATCGGCCTCCTCGAAGGGAAAAACTTTGGTAAAATGGTAATTCGCGTTGCGAAAGACTAATTCACTCACTTCATCAGGAGTTAACATGAAAATATTGATGGTACTGACCTCACACGACAAACTCGGCGCCACAGGCGAAAAAACCGGTTTCTGGTTGGAGGAATTTGCTTCCCCCTACTATGTTTTTAAAGACGCAGGAGCGGAGGTTACACTCGCGTCACCGCTCGGCGGCCAACCTCCGCTCGACCCCAAGAGTGACGCCCCGGATTTCCAGACTGAAGCGACCCATCGTTTCAAGGCCGACGGCGCTGCACAGAAGGTTTTGTCCAGCACGCTTAAGTTGGCTGAAGTTTCAGCCGCTGATTTTGACGCCGTATTTTACCCTGGCGGTCATGGCCCCCTGTGGGACCTTGCCGAAGACCCCTCTTCCATTGCCCTGATCGAAGCGAAGCTTGCAGCGGGAAAACCAGTTGCCGCCGTATGTCACGCCCCTGGTGTGCTGCGACACCCCAAGACTTCAGATGGAACGTCTGTGGTTCAGGGGAAAACAGTCACCGGTTTCACCAACAGCGAGGAGGAGGCCGTCGGACTGACCAAGGTTGTCCCCTTTCTGGTCGAGGACATGCTCAAGCAGAACGGCGGTAAATATTCAAAACAGGGAGACTGGGAGCCCCATGTCGTGTCTGATGGCCTACTGATTACAGGTCAGAATCCCGCATCATCTGAACCAGCGGCCAAGGCATTGCTGGAAAAGTTGTCCTGATCCAATAACCTGACAAACCAGGTAAAAGCTGGCATTTATAAGACACAAAATGGCCACCTGGAAACAGGCGGCCATTTTTTGGAAAAATTTCCTTGTCCTTATTCGACAACCTCGCTACAATGTATTGCAATTGCATTGCATGGAGACAGCTTATGAAAACAGCAAGTATGCCATCACTCCGAGTTGATCCCGAACTTCGCCATGATGCTGAAAGTGTATTGCGTGAAGGGGAGAGCCTCTCCAACTTTATGGAGCAGGCGCTGCGGTCGAGCATCCAGTCCCGGCGAGCACAGAAAGAATTTATCTCACGCGGATTAACCTCTCGTGATGAAGCAAAGCGAGCAGGCGAGTATTTTGCGGCAGAAGATGTTTTGAATGAAATGGAAGAGATGCTGTCGCAGGAAAAAGCCAGGACTCGTAAGTGAAATATCGGGTACGCTACACGAAAGCAGCCAAAGAAGACCTCCTGCGGCTCAATGAGTTTCTTTTAGAGAATGATCTGGAAGCGGCACGAAGTGCGCTTGAGGCAGTCAGGAAAAGCGTCAACTTCTTGCAGGACTTCCCATTCACCTGCCGTAAGGCTTCTTCAGACACCCCCTTTCTTCGTGAAATGGTGATTCCTTTCGGGTCAGGTGGGTATGTTGCTCTCTTTGAGATCGAGACGGATAAAGCTGTAACAATTTTAGCCGTTCGCCATCAGAGGGAAGAGGATTACCACTAAAAGCTTGTTTAGCTGCGATCAGAATCTATGGAGACCTGAATGACCAAAAGAGGTGCCTCTGTTTTTGGTTACAACCATAGATCCTGATAGACCTTCATCGCGGCTAAATGAAGGTTGTCGCTTTAAAATTCAAATAGCGCAGCAAAGTGCGGAAAGCAAAACTCAACTTTTTGATTTAACATGATTTAGTAACCGCTGGTTTAATCGCCAAGTGGCCGTTCAATGTGAGTCACCGGTGTCAACTGCTACTGAGGATAAAGAGGTGGCAATCGGTCAATACTCTTCGCTCCGCATCTCTCTCTTTCAACCTGTCGCACAACCAGAATCAGTTCATGAGCATCCCAGGGTTCAGCAGTGCGGCTGTAAAGGCTCCTACTGAAAGCCTCCAGTTGCTGCTTCAGCGGTTCGCCACAAAGAACCGCGAGTTCATCCAGATTTCCGGGGCGATTGCCAGGAAAGAGCGCGGCACCCCACTTTAGCAAAGCGCTGCGCACAAGACCCAGATCCCCTGATTTAATCGCCTGCTGCAATTCTCGATTCGCTTCTCTTGGACTGGGCATGACCTCTTCCTGCCCTTGACTTTTTTCATTCCTGCGACGCGCAAGCTTCCCGTTGAGCAGTAACAACAGAGTCAACAACCAACCGCTACCGAGAACCAGGCTCAGCCATGGCCAGTAGCCTGGATCGACAGCCACTGGAGCCACTGGTGCCGTGGCATGCTGCTCTTCTGTCGTTTTCAGATCATTCGGCTGCACAGCAGGCGGAACCGCTGCAACCACAGGTTGGTTTGTTGCGGGCAGGACCTCAAGCTCAATGGCCGGAAGTACTGTTTGTCTCCAATGTTCGCTTTGCAGATCCCACCAGTCGACCTTGATCTCCGGAAGATGGAGAGTTCCCGGACTGGTCGGCACCAGCGCCACTTTTTGTTGCAGAGTGCCGAGCACTCCGTTCTCGTTGAACAGATCCTCACGATTTGGCTGATCTGGATAGCTCCTGACCTCATCGGGGACAACAACGATGAGAGGTGGGAGCTGCGCTGCGGGTAACCCGCTGGCGCGCAAAGTGATGGTGCGGGTCGCTGGTTCACCGACCGTCAACCGGGGTGGCTGCTGCCAGTCGTCTTCCAATCGCAGATCGCTGGCCGGCAACCAACTGCGCCCACCTGAATCTGGTGCTGGCAGCACTTCTACAGATATTTCTTCCGAATGTTTGCGGAGCTGTCTGGTCCGCTGGTTGAATGGATCATAGCCACGACCTCCCCCCTCGGCGACCTGAGCACCAAAACGAATGGCTGGGATCGTTAAACGACCACTCTGTTGCGGAAAGATGGCGTAGCTCCTCTCGACCACCCGGTAACGTAGCCCGTTCCGTTCGGCCTCATAGTTTCGGTCATCGCCAAGCTTCTGTACGACCGCTTCGACCCCGAAGGGCTCCGGTTCGGTGAGGCTGGCTTGTAAAAAATTGAGGCGAGTCAGGAGCCGCACTTTGTAAAGCAGTTGCGACTGCACCCACAATTTAGTCGGTTCGGCGCTGACTTCAAGTAGCAGCTCACTGCCGCTATTTGAGGCGCTGTTCACCTGCCCGGACGGAAGCACTTCGATGACAACCGGATCGCTACAATCGTTGCCAATGCAAAGCGGCGGAATCTGTTTCTTACCAGCACTGCGAGCCAGCAAAGAAAGGCTCCAGGTGGTTGTGCGGCTGATGTCGCTGTTAATAATCTGAATCTGCGAGGATTGTGAACGGCCGAGCAGTTCGAAATCTTTCTCCAGAACGCTCAAGTCGGGCTCGCCATCGACACCGCCGGTGGCGCGTAGCTCGAGAGAAAAGCTCTCTTCAAGACTGGTTCGGGTGCGATCCGTGACCGCTTTCAGTTGTGCGGCCTGACTTGCCATCGGCAGCAGGAACAAAACAATGATCAGGAGTGAATAATAGTGTCGCATTACCATGGCTTATCGCTCGTCTGTCGCCCTTCGCGCTGGCGGTACTGATAAAGGAATTTACGTCGCAACAGGCCACCTGGATCATCAGGAATGCGCTGCAACCACTGCTGGCTGGCCCGCTCTTCCTCGCTGAGTACTTGATCGTCCATGCTCTCGGCAGGTTCGGCCGACTCTTGTTTTTCGCGCGGTTCTTCCCCTCGCGCTTCTGCTGAGGATTGAGATTCAGCTGTTTGCGGCTCTTGCTCGTTTGGCTCTGAAGCGGTTGCTTCAGACTCTTCCTGAGCCTGCTCAGGTGAAGACGATTCATCATTATTCTGCGACGTTTCAGTTGCTGGTGGTTGATTCTCGCCAGACGAGTCGGAAGTGCCTTCTTCCCCCGGTGAAGACTCACCATCTTTCGGCGAGGATTCACCTTCCTGAGGCGAAGACTCTCCATCCCCTTGCGAAGAAGACTCCTGTTGCTGTTCTTCAAGCGCCTCTTCAACCAACTGTTTATTGGTCAGTGCATCCTGATCCTGCGGTTTGAGTTTTAACGCCTTACGGTAAGCAGTGAGCGCTTCCGGCAAGCGACCGCTTTTGGCCAGTGCGTTGCCCTGATTGTACCAGTCATGAGCATTTTCAGGTTGCTCCAGGAGTTTGGCTGCTTCGGTGTACTGACCGTTGCGGTAGTGGGCACTGGCTTGCCAACGCGGATCCTCAAACTGCTGCGCGGCAGTGGCATAATCTTCTTGGTTAAAAGCTTGCGCGCCACGCTGGTCAGAACGTTGCCAGAGCTGTTGCCAGTCAAAGGCTTGCGCTGGTTGAGTCATTAAAGTGCAGAAGATGATAACCGTCAGCCAACCGCGCCGGAAGGCACAGGCAGTCAACAGAACCAGCGGCCAGAGCAGCCAGACCCCAGCTTCGCGCCACTGATCGCCGATCTGGTCGCTTTGTTCTTGTTTCGCTTCAAGCTTTTCACGCAACGATCCGGCCAGCAATGCTTGAAAATCCCGATCATCAACCCGGATGGTCTGGTAACTCCCACCGCCAGCCTGTGCCAGCTGTTGCAACGTTGCCGGGATGAGGCGCGGCAGAACGACCTGTCCAGCGGCATCCTTGTAAAAACCACCATTCGACAGCGGAATTGGTGCGCCTGTTTCGGTGCCGACACCGAGAACTGATAGTCGGTAACCGTCCTGACGTAACTGTGCAGCTTCCGGCATGGCAGCTTCCGGCTGATCGTCGTCGGTAACCAGCAACAGATCTCCGTCGGCCAGTCCGGCCTGCTGCAGCAAGCGCCGTCCCTGTTTGATAGCCAGTTCCGGACGACTGCCCAGGGTTGGCATCAGTCCTGGCTCCAGGCTGTCGAGCAGCGCGGCGATGGTCTTGCCGTCATCGGTCAGCGGTGTCACGGTAAAGGCGTCGCCAGCAAAGACGACCAGAGCGGTCTGCCCTTCGCGACGTTGGCGAAGAATATCGGCGATCTTCAGCTGAGCCCGCACCAGTCGGTTCGGCTTTAGATCAGTTGCATTCATTGAGGCGGAGAGGTCGAGCAAAATGACCAGCGCCGAATGCTGACGAAACAGCGGCTGCGGTAGTCGCTCCCAGGTTGGCCCGGCCAGTGCCGTTATCGCCAGCAGCAGGGCGACCAGAACCAGGTGAAGCGGCCAGTTACGGCGTCTTTGTGATCGGCCAAGCAGCAGGTGTGGCAACAGCTGCGGGTCGCAGACCGCCTGCCAACTGCGGCTGCGCAGCTGTTGCCGCCAGAGCCAGAAGAGCAACAGGGCCAGAGGAAGCAGTAACCAGAACCAGTCTGGTCGTAAAAAATGGAACTGACTCATCGCCACCCCCAGCGCTGACGCCCTTGATCAACGAGGCCGAGCAGTAATGCACCGAACAGGGCCAGCCCGAGTGGCCAGTGAAAGAGCGTGCTAACCGGGCGGAAGACTTCCTGCTCTTTCTCAACCGGCTCCAGCTCGTCAAGCATCGCGTAAATATCTTCCAACTCGGCAGTGTCGCGGGCACGGAAGTAGCGACCTCCGGTCTGCTCGGCGATGGCTCGCAGACTCTTTTCGTCAAGATCCGCTGAAGGGTTAACCTGGCGCTTGAAGAAAAAAGAACCGACTGTCATTTCGTCGGCACCGATACCGATGGTATAAATCTTCAGCCCCTGCTCAGCTGCCAGTTCCGCCGCCTTCAGGGGGCTGACCTGGCCGGCGGTGTTGTCACCATCGGTGAGTAAAATAAGAATCCGTTGCTCGCTTTTCGCACCTTGCAATCGTTTCACAGCCAAGCCAATCGCGTCGCCAATGGCAGTCTTTTCTCCGGCCAGTCCTAACACTGCTTCACTCAACAGCAGCTCGACGGTTTTCCGGTCAAAAGTCAAAGGGGTTTGTACATAGGCCTGATCGGCAAAGAGGATCAATCCCAGTCTGTCCCCCTGGCGACGACGAATAAATTCGACGGCGACGCTTTTTAGTGCTGTCAGGCGATCTACGGTCTCACCTTCAAGGATAAAGTCTTTTGTCTTCATACTGCCGGAAAGATCGACCGCCAAAACCAGATCGCGGCCGCTGACCGGCAACTCTAACGGCTCACCGAGCCATTGTGGTTGTGCCGTTGCCGTTACCAGCAAGAGCCAGCAAAAAAGCATCGGTAAGAGCAGCCACCATGGCCAACGCCGTCGACTGCGCTGATGGCGGTTATCAGCGAAAGGTTGCAGCGATGGGACCCAGAGGGCAGCCTCTTCAGCTGCCAGGGCCGGTGGCAGGAGCCGATGGACCAAGTAAGGCAAAGGCAACAGTAAAAAAGCCCAGGGGCAGATGAATTCGATCATCTCTGCCTCCGCTGAGCTTTTGGTGCTGGCGGCAGCTTCTGCAACCAGCGCCGACAAAGGATCAGGAGTGCTTCGGCGTCAATCACCTGACTTTGCGGCAGGTAAGGCCCATCCGCCAGAAGTCGGCCTGCTCCTTGTGAAAAAGGCTTTTCATCGAAACGTTGATCAAGAAACGCTAACCACTCTTCGCCGACCAGACCGGCACAGTCGCTCTGTGGAAAATGTAACAGGCTCGTCTGGCGCAGCAATCGGGAGAGGCCCCGTAGCAGTATTTGCACATTCGCCTGCTCGTTGTATTGTCGCTCTAACGCCTCCAACTGCAAGAGCGCCAGTCGTCGGAAATGGCGTCGTTGGCGGTGTCGGCGAAACAGGTAGATGGCGGCAATCAGCAGGAGGAAGAGGAGCAACAGCAGCCACCAGCCGGGGGCTGGTGGCCACCAGGAGACAGCTGGCGGCAAGTGAATATCGCGTAGCGGCAAGTTATCAGGAGTTATCTGGGCCGACGGCATCTCAGCCTCCGGTCCGATTGAGCAGTCCCTGACGCAGACTGTCAAGGGGCTCCTGGTTGGTGGCACAGGTCAGGAACAGGCCGCGCCGTTTGCGACAAAATTGTTCTATGGTGTCGCGATGTTTGGCAAAGTTATCCCGATAGTGATCGCGTCCCAACCGATCAAGGGTGTTCATGGTCAAGTCGCTGTTGCCATCGCTGACCCGGTAGCTGCCAGCGGGTGGCAATTCTGCTTCGAGAGGGTCATAGCAGAAGATCAGCCCCAGATCATTATGTCGACTGAGCAGACTCAGTTGCTTTTCAACCTGCTCGTCCCACTGGGCGAAATCACTCAGCAGCAGAATCAGGCTACCGGGGCGAGCCACGCGGCGCAGCCGCATCAAGGTTTCGGCAAGACGGTGCCGTGGCTCAAAAGGTTGATGCTGCGGCCTCTTCCAGGCGGGATCGGCAACCATCTGCCGCAGCAGGTTGAGCACCCCTGCCTTGCCAAGTTGTGGTCGCAATTCGCACTGCCGCTCTTCGGAGAAAAGAAAAGCGCCGACCCGATCCCCTTGTTGCAGCGATCGCCAGGCGAGCAGTGCCGCCAACTTCGAGGCTTGTACCGCCTTAAAACAACCGCGAGTGGCAAAGAACATCGGGCGACGATAATCAATCGCCAGCAACACCGACCGTTCGCGCTCCTCCTGAAACAGCTTGGTGTGCGGTTTACCCTGACGCGCTGTGACCCGCCAGTCAATGCTGCGCACATCATCTCCCGGCTGGTAGCAACGCACTTCCGCAAACTCCATCCCGCGGCCACGCACCCGGCTCAGGTAACCGCCACTCTGTGCTGCACGGATCTGGCCAGGGCGCAACGAAAAGCCGCGGCTTTCACCGCGCAAAGCGATCAGGCTGGCCAGATCAATACTGACTTCAGGAGAAGGTGAGATTATTGGGGACTGCTTCACAATCATGGGTTTCAGGGCACCGGCACCCGGGCAATCAATTCCTTGACCAATCGGTCGACGTTAGTCCCCTCGGCCTCGGCCTCGTAGGTCAACAACACCCGATGACGCATCACGTCAAAGGCGAGCGTCTGGATATCTTCGGGACTGACGTAATCTCGCCCGGCCAGCCAGGCTCGCGCACGCGAACAACGATCAAGGGCGATACTGGCACGTGGGCTGGCACCATATTGAATCCAGCCAGCCAGCTCTTCGCCATAAGGTTGCGGCCGCCGGGTCGCCAGCACCAATTGCAGAAGGTATTCTTCGAGGTTGTCTGCCAGGTAGAGGTCGAGAACTTCGGTGCGAGCTGTCCGTAACTGTTCGACACTGAGCTGCGAGCCGTTCGTCGCTACCTGATGCCTGCCCTGTTTCGCTTCGTCGCGGGCCAGCTGCAGAATTTGTCGTTCAACCTCAACCTGTGGATAGCTGACCGTCACGTGCATCAGAAAGCGGTCGAGTTGCGCTTCGGGCAGCGGATAGGTTCCCTCCTGCTCGATCGGGTTCTGAGTCGCCATCACCAGAAACGGGTCGTCCAGCGGATAGCTACTCTGACCGACAGTGATTTGCCGTTCGGCCATCGCTTCGAGGAGTGCCGACTGAACCTTGGCTGGAGCACGATTGATTTCATCGGCCAGAATCAGGTTATGAAAGAGTGGCCCACGTTGAAAAACAAAGCTGCCGTCTTGCGGGCGAAAAATATCGGTGCCGGTCAGGTCAGCGGGCAACAGGTCGGGTGTGAACTGTACCCGGTGAAAACTGCCCTGCAACTGCTCACCAAGTTTCTGGATGGCGCGGGTTTTCGCCAATCCCGGCGCTCCCTCAACCAGCAGGTGACCATCGGCCAGCAGGGCGATCAGCAGTCGTTCGATCAGTTGCGGTTGCCCGAGCACCTGAGCACTCAAGGCTTTGGACAGATCAGCAAAAACCATCTGTAATTCATTCATACAAAGACCTTTGTTCTTAACAAGTTTGTTGTTTGATTCCGGAGTTAAATTTATAAAGAATTTCTCTTCGCAAAGCAAGGGAGCTGTGGCTTGAGTTTTTACATGAACGTCTCTCAATCTCGGCGTTTGCTTGCTGAAGACAGCCAGTTCAGAGGAGTAACAGAGCTGTGCCTCGTGGTTCGGGCTTAAAGTCCATCGAAACGAACGCGCCCATCGCTTTTTTATTGCATTTATGAATCAGCCATGAACAATAGCTGACATGGTCAGTGCCGGTCTGGCTGAAATATCGACCTCAAGTTGGTAATTGTGTTGCATCCCTTTCGACAAAGGTGATTATCGACAGCGACGTTGCTCGCGGCGCGCCTGAAGGCTTCGCCGTCGCTCAGGGAATCGACATTTTTTCAGTGAAGGATCTTCTCCGCCTTGAGGAGATGGCACAGCAAATGGCGCAATTTGCACAGCAAGGCCAACGCAAAGCTCTCATTGATACCGGCCATAAAGTGGTCAAGCAAGAGGAAAAAGAACCATAACCAACAAAAGCTCAACAATCATGGCAGACAACAGCCTTGACTGGAGTTCAAATGAAACCAAAAAGCACCTTTGAAAAACATCTCAACCTGAATGTCCGCGGCTTACCGGTCTCGGCAACGCTGGGAATCAACGAATTAAGCAATCTTCTGCAGACGCAAGGTCGTCAGGTTTACAAGCTTGGCTTGGGCCAGTCACCTTTCCCTGTGCCTGTGCCAGTCGTAGAGGCGCTGCAGGCAAATGCTCATCAGAAAGACTACCTGCCGGTGCGCGGCTTACCTGCGCTACAGCAAGCGGTTGCCGATTATTATCAGCGCACCCAGAGTCTGAACTTCAACCCAGCCCATATTCTGGTCGGTCCAGGCTCCAAGGAACTGATGTTTATTCTGCAGCTGGTTTATTACGGCGACCTGGTCATCCCGACACCGAGCTGGGTTTCCTATGCACCTCAGGCGCACATCATTGGCAGACATGTTCACTGGCTACCGACCCATCGTGATAATCGCTGGCTATTGACACCGGAAGAGTTGGAAAAACTTTGCCGAAAAGATCCATCTAAACCCCGTATCGTTATTCTCAATTATCCCAACAACCCAACCGGGTGCAGCTATACCGATAGTGAGCTGAAAGCGCTGGCAGAGGTTGCCAGCGCTTACCAGATTATCATCCTCTCCGATGAAATCTACGGGGAACTTGACTTTGATGGCTGCCACGTCTCGATTGCCCGACACTACCCGGAAGGAACCATCATCAGCGGCGGTCTGAGCAAGTGGTGTGGTGCCGGTGGCTGGCGACTGGGGACCTTTGCTTTCCCATCAACCCTCGACTGGCTCCTTGAAGGGATGGCTGTTGTCTCAAGTGAGACCTTTACGGCAACCAGCGCACCGATCCAATATGCCGCGGTCCGAGCTTTTAAAGGTGGCCCCCTTATTGAGAACTATTTGATTCAATCAAGACGGGTACTTCAGACTCTTTGTACGACAGCCTGTGACCAATTGAGAGAGGCAGGTGCCATTATTGCCCCACCCAAAGGATCGTTCTACATCTTTCCAGACTTTTCACCGCTGCGAGATAATCTTGCCGCGCGCGGCATTCAGACCTCCACTGAAATGTGTGAACGTATCCTTGAAGAGACCGGCGTGGCATTTTTACCAGGCAGCGCTTTCGGGCGACCTCAAGACGAATTAACCGCACGGCTAGCCCTGGTCGACTTTGACGGTGCCAAAGCCCTTGCAGGAGCGGAACGTTACTCGTTAACCGAACCACTCCCGGCTGAATTCATAAAAAGCTGCTGCTTCAAAATTAGCGAGGCGATAGATAAGCTATGCGCGTGGATGCGGGAAGCGTAGCGCATAAGAGCTTTTACGGGAAGCGTGGAGTCGGTGCTGCCAAAAGTGCTGCCAAGCTAAAGAGCAACCATCAATCATAATTCAACAACTGAGACGGCCCTCTACATAATTGCAACGCGAAAGCCCGCTCTCACTGGTCACTGAGAGCGGGCTTTCGTACAATCAAGAGTTCTGTAAAAGAATCAACTTTCAACAAAAAAAAATGCACCGCCGTAGCGGTGCATTTTTTACATGAATGTCATGAATTACATCATGCCTGCTTCTTTATAGTACTTGATGGCGCCATTGTGCAGAGGAGCGGAAAGACCATCTTTGATCATTTCTTCCGGCTTCAGATGTGCAAAAGCCGGATGAAAATTTTTGAAGGCTTCAAAGTTATCGAAAACAGCCTTAACAACCTGATAAATAACTTCATCAGGAACCTTGGTCGAAGAAACAAAAGTTGCACCCACACCAAAAGTATGGATATCTTTAGGGTTGCCTCGATACATGCCACCAGGGATAGTTGCATAACGATAGAAGTCATTATCTTTGACCAGACCGTCAACTTCGGGACCGGTGACATCAATGAGAACAGAGTCACAGGTGGTTGTCGCTTCTTCAATAGTACCGCTTGGGTTTCCAACTGGGAAGATAATAACATCAACTTTATTGTCGCACAGAGCCTTGGACTGCTCGTCGGCTTTCAGTTCGGAAGCTATCTTAAAATCTGCGACAGTCCACCCCAGAGCGCTCATGAGAGTTTTCATGGTGGCACGAGTACCTGAACCCGGGTTGCCAATGTTGACACGCTTGCCCTTAATATCCTGAAAGTTCTTAATCCCGGAATCGGCACGAGCAACAACGTTAAAAGGTTCGGGATGAACAGAGAAAACAGCACGCAGCTCTTTGTTGGGACCCTGCTCTTTGAATTTATTGGTGCCATGATAGGCATGATACTGCCAGTCAGACTGAACAGTAGCCAAGTCAAGTTCGCCGGCTCTGATCATATTCAGGTTGTAAATAGAACCACCAGTGCTCTCGACGGAACAACGGATGCCATGCTCTTTCCGAGTCTGATTCACTAGGCGACAGATCGCACCACCTGTAGGATAGTAAACACCAGTGACACCACCAGTTCCGATAGTAACAAACTGGGTAGCTTGAGCATCCGTCATACCAATACAAACGAAAACTGCCGTTGACATCACAACTGCCAATTTTTTCATAAACATTTTTTTCATTGGTACTCCTCCTCAATAAAAGAATGGTTTTTGCCCACCCAATGCGGACATTTCTTAAGATCATTAAGAGCCCTTTTGGCCAAAGGCTACACCCTCTCTACTATCAAAGCGATACCTTGGCCGACCCCGATGCACATCGTACAGAGCGCGCGCTTACCGCTACTGCGGTGGAGTTGGTGAACGGCCGTGGTCACCAGGCGTGCCCCACTCATCCCCAAGGGATGTCCCAGCGCGATCGCCCCACCTTGAGGATTAATCCGCGGGTCATCATCGACCAAGCTGAGTTGGCACAGCCGAGGATGACATCACCCACCGCTTGCCAGTCGACTGCTGGGTTGCGCTCCATCAGGGCTTTGAGCGGAATAGCGGCCAAGTCGTCGGCACGTACAGCAGAGAGGGCACCAGCGTAACGGCCAATCGGCGTCCGGATCGAATCACAGATAAAAACTTCACTCATGGGTCATACCTCCCATTGGATTAGCTGACGATTTCGTTCGGCAACACGGCCTTTAGCTTGCGGAAACCACTCAACATCACCTCGGAAAGGGTGTCGATCTCCTGCTCGGTCATCACCGTAGAGATGGCGGCAGAGCAGGTATTGATCATCATGATACGATTGTCGAAGAGGTGGTCGAGCAGCATTTTGATCAGTTTGGCTTCTTCAGGACTGACATAGGCCGAGCGATAGTCTCCCGACACTTCAGCCTTCAGGTGAACCCGGAACATGGAACCGCCGCCAGTCACGCAGGCCGTGATACCGGCAATCCGGATCGCCTCGGTGATCTGTGCGCGGGCCCGTTCAGCCAGTTGATTCACTTTTTCGACTGCAGCGTTATCGAACATTTTCATCGCCGTATGGCCGGCGACCATGGTCATAGGATTCGCCGAGAAGGTTCCGCTCTGGGGAAAGAGGAGCTTGTCCGCCAGGGGATTCATAACCTCCATCACCTCTTTACGGCCAGCCAGGGCTCCGACCGGAAAGCCCCCGCCGATAACTTTACCCATGGCGGTCAGATCAGGAGTCATCTCATACCATTCCTGGGCGCCTCCATAGTTGGAACGGAAGGTAATCACCTCGTCACAGACCAGCAGGGCGCCATGGTCGTGAGTCCACTTGCGCAGTGCACTGACGAACTCAGGAGAGGCGGTCATCAACCCGACCCGATGTGGCATCAGGTCAAGTAGGACGCAGGCCAGCTCATCAGCATGCTTATCCAGTATCGCAATGGCCCGCTCGGGGTCATTGAAGGGGATGATCACGACGTCATTCAAAACCGAAGCGGGAGTGCCATGTGCGACCGGAACGCTGGCCGGACCTTTGGCATCACCCCAGTTAGCAGGGCTGGCGGTCTGACTGACTTCAGCGAAGTCATAGAGGCCGTGATAGGCCCCTTCAACCTTGGCGATCTTTGAGCGTCCGGTGTAAGCACGGGCAGCCTTCAGGCAAGTCATTACCGCTTCAGTGCCGGAGTTGCAGAAACGGATCATGTCGAAGCTGGCGCTACGCTCGCACATAAACTCCGCGTAGTTCACTTCCTCTTCGGTCGCCATGGCAAAAGCCGTGCCCTTTTGCAACTGCTCAGTTAGAGCTGCGACAATAGCGGGATGAGCATGACCGTGGATCAAAGCCGCCATGTTATTGGCAAAATCGATCCGCTTCACCCCTTCGATATCGGTCACGTAGCAACCTTCACCCCGGACGGCATACAGGGGGTGGGGGGATCGTAGTACTGTATTCCGGCTGACACCCCCGGGCATGACCTTGCAGCCCCGGCGGTAAAGTTTCTCGCTCCGAGATTGTTCCACCTTGACCGCCGCATTTTGCTTCGTCATTGCCTTTTCCTTCTATCTTGAATGTGCTTATAAGTGTACGTCTATTACTTTGCCGCGTCCGCCAGTTGCTGGCCAGCCAGCAGTTTGCAGCCGGTTCTCTTCTGGACATAGTTGAAGCTGACCCGTGGGGCCAGTTCCACAACTTCAAAGCCACCAGGAGTGACATCGATGACGGCCAGATCACTGTAGATACGACTCACCACCGCCTTGCCGGTCAACGGATAGCTGCAGGATTCGACCAGCTTCGGCTCGCCGGTCTTGGTACAATGCTGGGTTATGACGTAGATGGTCTTGACCCCGGCCACCAGATCCATGGCCCCGCCAACAGCCGGGATAGCATCGGGATCGCCGGTCGACCAGTTGGCCAGATCACCCTGTTCGGAAACTTGCATCGCCCCAAGCACGCAGACATCGATATGCTGGCCACGAATCATGGTGAAGCTGTCGGCATGATGAAAGTAGGAACCGCCCGGAATAACCGTAACAGCTTTTTTCCCAGCGTTGATCAGCTCGGGATCGATCTCACCCTCCGCCGGAGCAGGGCCCATGCCGAGCAGGCCGTTTTCGGTGTGGTAGATCACTTCCCGTCCTTCGGGAACAAACTGAGCGACCAACTCGGGGATGCCAATGCCCAGGTTGACATAGGAGCCATCAGGGATATCTAGGGCGGCCCGCTTGGCCATCGCTTCGCGGTTCCAGCCAAAGTCTTGTCGATTCACTATCGACATGGGTAGATCCTCCCTTCGGCAACAAGTTTTGATTCTTGCGCAGGCTCTGCGATTGTGATGACCCGATCCACGAAGATTCCGGGGGTGACAACCACTTCCGGGTCGATAGCGCCCACCTCAACCAGGTAGCCGGTCTGGACGATCGTCGTTGCGGCCGCCGTTGCCATGATCGGAGCAAAATTGCGCGCAGTCTTGTTATAGGTCAAATTGCCATAGCGGTCAGCGCGTTCGCACTTAATCAGGGAAAAATCGGCCTTCAAGCCATATTCCATGACGTAGTCGCGACCATCAAAAGTACGCTGTTCCTTCCCTTCGGCGAGCGGGGTATTGACCGAAGTGGCAGTGTAGAAAGCAGGGATGCCTGCACCGCCGGCACGTATCCGCTCCGCCAACGTTCCCTGGGGGACCAGTTCGAGCTCGATCTTTCCGCTACGGTAAAGTTCCGGAAAAACTTTGGAACTAACAGTACGCGGGTAGGAGCAGATCATCTTGCAGACCTGACCGTTTTCGATCAAAGCCGCCAGACCTACGTGACCACTGCCGGTGTTGTTGTTCACCACAGTCAGATTTTTGGCCCCCTGGTCTATCAGGGCATGAATCAGTTCGATCGGGCTGCCGGCTTCACCGAAGCCACCGATCATAACTGTGGCACCATCGAAGATGTCTGCTACAGCATCGATGAGTGAGTCTATTCGCTTATCAATCATGGTTGTTGCTCTCTACTTTTGAAATGAAACCTGTCGTGCATCTAATATCCCGAATCAGTGCAAACGTTTGTGCAGTACTTTAACCAGGCACTCTCCTACTTTGAATTTATCCCATACTTCTGGTGCTGTAATCCAAGAGCAATAGGCTGGCAAACAACTGACACCAGCATGGTCACGAGCTGAAAGGCCCTTTTCATCCGTCGCACATTAACACCAACCTCAACCATCACCAATAACTGGGCCAGCGTTTTCACCGGCTTCTCGGTCTATTATTCGAGCATCAGCAGAGATTTATGATAGAAAAATCACCGACCGCGTATGTTCGTTTTGCGCACAGATGTTCACTTAGCGCACACCAACGCTAGCAAAGCTACATTCTAAATGCAAGTGCGCATTTTTATCCTTGTTCCTTGCGGAGCAAAACCCCTTGCTGTGGGGATGCCTACTCCATCTATTTCTCGCTGTAATCACAGCACTTTTTCAGCACGCCTTCCGTCTATCTTTATCTCATCTTGAGGTAGTGAGGATTTCGTTTACAGACCGCCAGGCAACAGAATGGATATTCAGGAATAGTTCGATAATATCGGTTTATACAACTCAAGCATCGCGACAGTTAGAATATTCATTGATTTCTTGCTGAGGTGGGGCAACGGCTATGCTACCATTGCCACCTTGTTAGGAATTGAGGCCTGCTGCCTGGAGATCGATCAACCTACCGGTTCCCCAGCACCCTCAGCAAGAGTCCGCTCCCTTTGTGCCGCGACCGGCAGAAGCGAAAGGTAAGCCCGGCGCATACATGGGCATTTGAAGATTCTTATGCCGAGTTGCCTACGGCTAAGGTAAAATCTGACAAAAATCACGCTAAGTTCCACAAAAACTGTTGCGGATGCTGCCGCTCGCCCAGAAAAGGGAACTTCTCACCTAATTCAGCCAGATTACAAAAAAATCATTCCTCTGGCAGAATTAAATTGTGAAGCCCTTGCGAAAAGCACCTATGGTGGCAAAGCTGAGAAGTGCATATTCGCTTCTCGCGAACTCAAGCTTAAGATATAGTTTTACTAGTCAACACTGGTTTATCGGAGATCATATGTCACCATCCATGGATACGAAAGATTTTGTCATGTCTCTAGCCCGAGGTTTGAAAGTTATTCAATCCTTTGATAAAGATCACGAGATGATGAGTCTTTCACAAGTTGCCGCGAGAGCAGAACTGAACCGCGCGACCGCGCGTCGATTTCTCTTTACTCTAAACACATTGGGTTATGTCAACAGTGACGGAAAGCTGTTCTGGCTATCCCCTAAAGTTCTGGAATTAGGCTACTCCTACCTGACTTCCCAGCCTATCGTCGACATCGTGCAAAGCTTTGTCGACCAAGTCAGCGCACAAGTCGGAGAGTCCTGTTCGGTATCTGTCCTCGACGGCACAGAGGTGGTCTATATATCTCGACGGATGACCCGACACATCATGAGCATTTCGCTGAATGTCGGAACTCGCTTACCTGCTGTCGTAACGTCCATGGGACGAGTACTGCTTGCTGACAAAAGCATTGAGGAACTGGACGAAATCCTTGAAAAAGTGCAACTTAAACCATTCACTGAACACACCCTCGTTAACAAGCAGGCCCTAAAAGACGAACTTTTGAAAGTTCGGAATCAGGGCTATGCCATTGTAAACCAAGAACTCGAACTCGGGCTGAGATCAATAGCGGTACCCATCTACAACAAGAGAAAACAGGCAGTGGCAGCGATCAATGTTGGCACCTTTGCTGCGAGAATCTCTGAGCAAGAATTAACCGGCAGCATCCTGCCTTGCCTACAAAATACTGCTGCAGAGATTAGGGCGGTTCTCTCGGTACAGAACAAAAGAACCTTGCTCACGCCATCCGAGGAATCCGAGCTAGCTTGTCCTGAGGTATGGTAGGTTGCGGGGAAGATGTCTTGCCTATGAAGTGAAGTCTTGAACGTTCTATATGTTGTGTTATTGAAAATTGAGAGTAGTCAGAGGCCAAAGTCAGTCATTATGTCTGTAATCCAGAACATTGACTGCTGATTTTGCGTCCGATAAACTCGCCAGTCTAAAAGTGCCTGACAAGTTGCTTCACCCTGCTTTGACTTGTTACCGGAATGGACTCATTGCGAATTCCCACAAATCGTGTGACCCCGTTGTGAGCCCTTGATGGTGCCAAGGCTCTTACCTGTCCGGAACGCTACCCTCTAAACGAACTGCTCCCAGAAGAATTCCCTGAGGATTACTGTTTCAAGGTTATTGAGGCGACAAACAAGCGTTGTGAATGGATGGAGGGGAAAGCCCAAAGGGCACAGAAAGGTGCCCTGGTTACTCATAAGAACTTCTCTCAATCCCGCATAGGGATGAGCCCCAAACACAAATCCTGGTTTTCATAGCCACGCTACTCCCCCCGCAGGTTGAAAATAGCAGCATCCCAGATTATTTCTGGGTTGCTGTGGCGAGAAAAACACCGGAGCCAATAAATGCGGAACCAAAAACTTTACTCATAATACCAGGCAACCGAATCCGCGCTGAACGTTTCTTTGTCCCTTCGGCCATAAATGCATAACCCAACAAACAGATAAATGACAGGAACATGAAGGTAATGATCAGGATGCCAAACTGCTGGGTCATCGACCGCTCAGGCAGGATAAATTGCGGGAACAGTGCCGTCGTAAAGGCGATCGCCTTGGGATTACTGAGAGCTACCAGCAGACCATTGGCATAAAGCTTCATAATATTGGGCCGGCGCCGAACATTGCCATTTTCGACAGTCCGGATCGCCTCAAGGCCAAAACCATTCCTCCAGAGTTTCAATCCCAGAAAAATCAAGTAACCGGCTCCGATCAGCTTCACTGCGAAGAAGATCGGTGCAGAATGAAGAATGATTGCACTCAGCCCCAGAACGGAAAGCAGCGCCAGAACAAATAACCCTGTCACGTTGCCGAGCATGGTGGCAATGGAATACTTTGCGCCAAAGGCAACACTGTGGGTCGACACAAGGAGGATTGCCGGGCCCGGAGTAATCGTTGCGATGAGGGCAATCGAAGTGAAGAGCAACCAACTGTCAAAATTCATGGAACGGTGCGTCCTTATCTTTAGGCTGAATCCTTCGCAACAACTATTTCATTTTAAAAAGCCCGCTCTCACTGGTCACTGAGAGCGGGCTTTCATACAATCAAGAGTTCTGTAAAAGAATCAACTTTCAGTAGGCGGTACAATCACTACGGTACGGTGAGTTTTACGTAAAACTTTTTCTGCAACACTACCCAGAAACGCATAATGCAACTTGCCCTTGCTGTGGCTGCCGAGAACGATCAAATCAGCATCAAGACGATCTGCAACAGCGAGAATCATCTGTGCAGCCTCACCATGATGCACCTCAATCTTCGGAGGATGAGTGATTTTCTCCTCCATTAATTCATGTTCTGTCTGAATAATGCCATCCAATTGCTCACGCGTTTTTTCGGTTAGTTCCGCTTCGTTTTTGGTATTAAAGTCCGCCAGTTTGTCTGCACCCATGGTCAAGGCTACCATATTTAAGACCGCATGATCGACTGTCGGCATGACATGCAAAACATGAACTTGAGCATGAAACTTACAACCTAAGGTCATGGCGTAACGAATAACCCTGGATGAATCTTTACTCAAATCTTTAGCAACCAGAATATTTTTAATTTCTATACTCACAGCGACCTCCTTTTTTTGCGTTATTCCTTGAGCTCCCACCTGCATAGCATTGTTAAAGCTACAGGTGGGATTTACAGACCGCGTTGATCAGGCCGCAACCACAACAGGATTTTGTTTTTTTCGTCTACGAAATTGAATCCACCACACCAACGCATAAAGTGCTACAGTCGGGAGGTATACCCATTCTTTTGCAGGACGGTGAGTAGGAACCTGGATATTAATAATTTCCTGATCGAAATCCATGCCAGCCTTCTCAGCAGCACTGGAAAACACAACATTATCAACAAATATTTTGCCATCCTCGTCACGTGTTTCAATGCCAATTCCAGCCAATTTTTCAGCGCCGGTCGCTTCATCGCCAACCGTCAACATGATGGTCTTGGTAAATTCTCTGCCCCGCATGGTTTCGCCCTTAAGTGTAAGTCTGAGTGAAGCGCCAGGGTCCATGTCATCCACCCAGCTTTCAAGTTGGGCCGGGGGTTCTTCAAGAAGAGGCGTATAAATCTCGTCCCAAACAAGACCGGGACGGAACAGCAGCAGCGCAACCAGCAGTAAGGCAGCAGTCTCCCAGACCCGGCATTTTACCAGGAAATAACCTTGCGTACCGGCAGCAAAAGCAAGCATCGCTAAAATGGCACTGACAACCACCAACACCAGATGGTACCAATGATCGATCCCGATCATCAGTAACTGGGTATTAAAGATAAACATAAAGGGCAGCACCGCGGTCCTAATATCGTAAATAAAACCCTGGATACCGGTCTTGATCGGATCACCGCCTGAGATACCTGCGGCGGCAAAAGCCGCCAGCCCAACCGGCGGTGTATCGTCGGCAAGAATCCCGAAGTAGAATACAAACAGGTGAGCGGCAATCAAAGGCACAATCAGGCCATTTTGAGCCGCAAGATTAACAATAACCGGAGCCATCAGCGTTGACACAACAATATAGTTGGCGGTGGTCGGCAAGCCCATGCCGAGGATCAGACTGATAATTGCCGTGAAAAAAAGGATCATCATCAGGTTACCACCGGAGATAAACTCGACAAACTCGGTCATCACCAGGCCGATACCAGTCAAAGTCACAGTGCCGACAATAATACCTGCGGCGGCCGTAGCAACTCCAATGCCGATCATGTTGCGGGCACCAGCAACGCTGCCATTAATCAGGTCCATGAAACCTGCCTTGAAGGCAAACTGCTCACCATGCATTTTGCGGAAGAACCCTTTCAGGGGGCGCTGAGTCAGGAGAATAACAATCATCAGCACCGTTGCCCAAAAAGCAGAGAGAGCCGGAGATAACCGTTCTACCACCAGGCACCACATCAACACGACGACCGGCAGGAGAAAGTAAAAACCAGCTTGCGCGGTTCGGCCGAGGTGAGGCAGCTCATTGATCTCCATGGATTGCTCTAATTCCGGGACCTTGCATGCAACCCAAAGCAGAAACAGGTAAGCTGCGGCCAGCAGTATTGAAACGATATAAATCGTCGCGTCACCGGAAACATCTTTGATCCAACCTAACCCGTAATAGGTCACTCCAGTGAGAACGATCATAAAAAGAAAGGTAAAAACAAAAGAGAGCATGCGTTGCGGCAAGGTTCTGGTAGTGATCTTTTCCAGCCCCTCAAGACCCATTTTACAGGATTCTAGGTGCACGATATAAATCAGAGCGATATACGAGATGATCGCTGGCAGAAAGGCATGCTTGATAACTTCTATATAGCTAATCCCGACATATTCAACCATCAGGAAGGCGGCAGCACCCATAACGGGAGGCATCAACTGGCCGTTGGTTGAACAGGCAACTTCAATCGCACCAGCTTTTTCCGCACTAAAACCAACTTTCTTCATCAAGGGGATAGTAAAGGTTCCAGTGGTTACAACGTTGGCGATTGAAGAGCCGGAAACCAGACCGGTCAAACCTGAAGAGACCACAGCAGCTTTCGCTGGGCCACCTTTCAGGTGGCCAAGAGCAGCAAAGGAAGTCCGGATAAAATAGTTGCCCGCACCGGCGGCTTCGAGCATCGCACCAAAAAGGACAAACATGAAGACCATGCCGGTCGAAACGCCCAAGGCCACACCGAAGACCCCTTCCGTTCCCAACCAGTAATGAGACATTCCTTTTGCCAGACTGGCACCTTTGTGGGCAATAACCTCCGGCATATACTGACCGCCAAAGGTATAGATCATAAAAATTGTCGCAACAATCATGAGAGGTGGACCCAGAGCACGACGGGTTGCTTCAAGCAAAAGGATTAAACCGACAGCCGAAACGATCAGGTCGACTTGCGTCGGCAAGCCAGGGCGCGTTGATAGTTCCACATAAAAGATATAGAGATAACCCGCACAGAATGCGCCAATCAGGCCCAGCGCCCAATCCTGCACAGGGATATAATTCGTCGGTGAATTTTTAAAAGAAGGGAACGCTGTAAAAGAGAGAAAAATCGCAAAACCGAGGTGGATTGACCTTGCTTCCGTGGCATTGATTACAAAAATGTTGAAGATAAAAGGTAGTGGAGAAGCGTACCAAAGTTGAAACAGTGTCCAGACGAGCGGGACTGCAAACAAGACTTTCTTTGGAAACGAACCGGTCGGATTTCGAGCACCAGACTCTGTTTCAGCCACAAAATCCCGAGGTTCACCATCCGTCTTCATACTCTTTGCCGATTTAGTCATAGGGAAGGTCCTTCAGCGGGGGAGGTACGTAAGCAAACGATAAATCTTTCCGGAACCTACGGTTAAGCAGCTATCGGTTAAATCATAGAAAATTCAACAAGAAAAAAATGCACCGCCGTAGCGGTGCATTTTTCACATGATTGTCAAGAGTTACATCATGCCTGCTTCTTTATAGTACTTGATTGCGCCATTGTGTAGAGGAGCGGAAAGACCATCCTTGATCATTTCTTCCGGCTTCAGATTTGCGAAAGCCGGATGAAGATTTTTGAAGTCTTCAAAGTTATCAAAAACAGCCTTAACGACCTGATAAATGACTTCATCAGGAACCTTGGTCGAAGAAACAAAGGTTGCACCAACACCAAAGGTCGTAGTGTCAGTAGCTGTGCCACGATACATCCCACCAGGGATAGTCGCAGTACGATAGTAAGCATTGTCAGCAATCAATTTGTCAAAAGCAGGACCGGTGACATTAACCATAACCGAGTCACAAGACGTGGTGGCCTCACTAATGGAACCGTTGGGATGACCAACAGCAAAGACAATCGCATCAACTTTATTATCACACAACGCTTGTGATTGCTCGGCGGACTTCAGTTCGGAGGCCAATTTAAAATCATCATTGGTCCAACCCATAGCCGCCATAGCAATTTCCATCGTGCCGCGCTGACCAGACCCGGGGTTGCCGATATTAACACGCTTGCCTTTCAGGTCCTTAAAGTTCTTGATACCTGAATCGGTACGGGCAACAACGGTGAAGGGCTCTGGATGAATGGAAAAGACTGCGCGCAGATCCTTGTTAGGACCCTGCTCTTCGAACTTGCTGGTGCCGTGATAAGCATGGTGTTGCCAATCGGATTGGGCGACACCCATATCGAGCTCACCAGCACGAATGGTGTTCAGGTTATAAATCGAACCACCGGTACTCTCGACGGAACAACGGATGCCATGCTCTTTCCGAGTCTGATTCACCAGACGACAGATCGCACCACCCGTCGGATAATAAACTCCTGTGACACCACCGGTGCCAATGGTTACATACTGGGTAGCTAACGCATCGACTACACCAATACAAACGAAAACTGCCGTCAACATCACAACTGTCAATTTCTTCATACACTCTCCCTTTTTTGCCGGAAAATCAAGACCGACGGTTTTTGGCCAAACCTGACCAGGTTCATCACAATCATTCTAACAAATAACAAATTCCTGCTTACTCATTTTCTATCATCAATAGACCTTACAAATGCCATGGAGACTATCCTTCACGATAACAGTGTTTCCTTAAATGGCAAGTTATTAACAGTAAAAAGATGTGGCTCTCTCTCTGAGTATTGCAACGTCATGCTTAATATGAATTTAGCCTGCGCAAAAAAGCTTTAAGCAGACCGTAGTTGCGCCGATTGAATTTGAAAACTAACCGTGGCAGTTCAAGTAGGTCCGGTTGGTCCTGCTCCTCAGGTAGCGCACTGGTTAGCTCGAGATGAGTGCCCGGCTCGAGAATTTCATTGAACTCCTCTTCAAGAGTACTCAGGTTTTCCGGAGTTAGCGACTTGTTGAGACGAATCACAAAAGTCGAACCCACCCAGCGGCTGGAGTGATAGATCCGGTAGAAATCATGAATGACCTGCGCCGCTTCGAAGGGGTCCCGGGTAATCGTGAAAAGGCTGAAATCCTCACCCGAGATCACCCCGCGCTTGAGCATCACTTTCTTCATAAAATCAAGCCAGGGCTCCCAGTAACTGCCATCCTCATCGTCGATCAGCACCAGGGGGATCGGTGGGTTCTTACCGGTTTGCACCAGAGTCAGTGTCTCCATCGCTTCATCCATAGTGCCGAAGCCGCCCGGGAAAAGGGCTACGGCGTCCGCTTCCTTGAGAAAAGCCACCTTACGCGTAAAAAAGTATTGATAAGTGATGGAATTACCACTGTTCTCCATGACCGGGTTGGTCCCTTGCTCAAATGGGAGACGAATATTTACGGCGAAAGAATTTTCTGGTCCAGCTCCTTCGTTGCCTGCCTGCATGATGCCGGGTCCGCCACCGGTAATCACCATATAGCCAAGCCGTACCAGCTGCTGGGAAAAGGTGACGCATTTCTTATAACTCTCCTCACTCGGCTTGGTGCGCGCTGAACCGAAGATCGTCACCTTTTTGCGCTCGCGATAGGAGCTGAAAATCTTGCTGGTGAAGCGCATCTCTTTCATGGTCGTGCGCAACATCTTGAGATCAGCGAGGTAGTCGTTTTCCTGCCCGGCCTTGAGGGCGCTAATCACCATCTCCCGGATGATTTTCGGGTGATGCACTTGAGCCATCGACAGAATTTCATCGATCAGTTCATCGAGGGGGCCATTGGTTTTCTTGAAACTGATGTCCATAGCAGAGTCCTTGGCGGGGGTTGGACGATTATTCTAACACGTCTTTATCTGTTGAGCGCAGTAATTGACCTTCGCCAGACCTCTCCAGGCCGATCCAGAGGCCACGCAGAGTGGCAACGGGATAACGCTCGGCAACAATCAGGTATTGACTGCGCAGTTGGTGATCCAGAGTCCGCAAACGCTTGCGTTCGGCAGGGTCCAGTCGATCATCAAGAATCTCGCAGAAGAATGTGATGCAATTGTAAGGGCGCCGGGCGACCGGCAGACGGCACCCCATTTCACCGAGGTAAGGGCAGGTTCTGCTGAAGTCCGGGGCGGGGGGGTCTTCCCCCTCAAGCAGGTAAGCGAGGAGGTTGGTCAGGGTGATATGATGCTGGCCGCAACCGCAGCAGGTGCCATCACATCCGGCGCAGGATTCAGCGCCGCCGGCCTTACAAAAGAGCTCATCCAAAGCGATCTGGGTCGCTTCAATAACAGCAAGCCGCGCCTTGATCCACTCTCTGTCAGACTCGCTCAAAGATTCCAGTTCATCCTTGATCCTTTGCAGCAGAACGGACCAATCCGGGTGACTGTTTTTATGCGGTTTTGTCATAGGCTCAAAAAGAAACGGTATCAGGTTGATAGCTTTGGCACCGTAATTTCGCACCCTCGACGACTCACGGATGCGGGGCAATTAAAGTGGTCGGTTACAGCCTGGAGGAGTCTATCCCTTGGCAACGATAGAGCGTCTTCTGTTCCAAGGGAATCCTGATCCATTGCAAGAAGGGTCATTCTAGGTCGAGCGGAGAAGAGAGTCAATGCCAGTCGGCATTGGCTTGCGCTGATAGATTTTGGTTATGGGCGTTGAATATTTAATTTGCGGATGCGAGCGCGCAGGGTGCTGGGATTGAGACCCAGGAGGAGAGCCGCCCCTCTGTCCCCTTCGATGCGCCAAGCGGTTTTCAGAAGCATCTTGAGGATATGGTCTCGTTCCAGTTCGGCGAGGGTTTTAACCTCCTGCGGGCTTTGCGCCCCGGCCTCGCAGCAGGTCTCGAGCGGCTCCGGAAGCTGGAGGCTGTCTCCCTGGCTGGTGATAACGGCACGTTCGATGACACTTTCCAGTTCCCGCACATTACCGGGCCAGTGGTAATCCTCGAGAGACCTGAGCGTTTCCCTGGCAACAGTCGCGATCATCTTGCCGGTTCTCTTGTTGAATTTGTCGATAAAACAATTGACGAGTAGCGGGATGTCATCCTTGTGTTGCTGCAGTGGCGGGATAGTGATAGAGAACTCGCTGAGTTGGCAGTACAGGTCTTCGCGAAATCTGCCCTCACCAACCTCTTCTTCAAGATTCCGGCTGGTGGCTGCGATGACCCGGACATCAACCTTGATGGCACAAGGGGTACCCGGTTGCTCGAATTCACCACTCTGGAGAACCCGAAGCAGTTTGCTTTGCAGTTCCAGTGGCAGAACGCCAATTGCGTCAAGGAAGATGGTGCCGCCGTTAGCCAGCTCGAAGTGCCCGACCTGTGGATAGTTCCCCCTGATGATTGCCCCTTTCCCCTGGCCGAAAAGCTCGCGTTCGATCCGCTTTGCCGGCAGGTCGGTGCAGTTGACCGTGATCATTGGCATATCCTTGCGCGCACTGCAGCGGTGGATGGCCCGGGCAACCACACCCTTACCGGTACCGGTCTCGCCCAGCAGCAGAACGGTTGCATGCAGAGGGGCGACCTGTTCGACCTGGGAGAAGACAAATGTGAGGGGCTTGCTACGACCGACCATCTCACAAAAGCTTTTTTGCAGAGCAACATCCTGCTTCGCGGAAGCGTTTTTTTTCTGGTTCCGGGTTTTCAACCGCCGAGTCTCCACATCTCAAACCTTCTGGGTGGCTATGGTTGCTTTGCTCCTATCTTTCTGCTGCGCGAAAGGACTATCCATTTTTCTGAACGCACCACTGACCAAAGAGAAAAGGAGCTTTGGAGATTCTCTTTGTGACGTTTGCCAGGAACAACAGATTCGCGCCTCACCCGGCCATGGATTAAATTGCAACTGCCGTACCAAATTGATACAAGGGGAAGCTGCAGAGCTAACTGTCTGATATTACAAGGGGTGGGGATAAGCACGGGTGGATACCGGCGCGGAAACCGTAAAGAGAAGCCGTCAAAAATAACGTTAATGCTATATATGACGGCTTTGCTTTACAGTTAAGCTTTGCAAAAACATGCAGGTTTTTCTATTGCCTGATGATGCCGAACTTTCTCATCCGCGCACGCAGCGTACTGGGATTGATGCCAAGGAGGACTGCCGCTCCGTTTTTTCCTTCGACGCGCCAAGCGGTTTTCATGAGCACCTGGACGATATGCTCCCGTTCCATGTCAGCGAGAGCCTTGACTGGCCCTGCGGAAGTCTCGTCCGACACCTCCCCTGCTGTCTCCTTTTCATTCTTGGCAGCCTCTAAACGCTCCTGAAGCTGGAGTGAGTTCCCCGGGCTGGTGATGACCGCCCGCTCAATGATACTTTCCAGTTCGCGCACGTTGCCGGGCCAGCTGTAGTCCTGAAGGAGGTTCAGTATGTTGCTGGAGACGATCTCTATTTTCCTGCCGATTTTCGTGTTGAATTTGGCAACGAAATGATTGACGAGCAAGGGGATATCTTCCTTGCGCTGCTTCAGCGGCGGTATGATGACAGGAAAGACATTGAGACGGTAATACAGATCTTCCCTGAACCTGCCGTTGCGGATCTCTTCTTTGAGATTCCGGTTGGTGGCGGCGATAATCCGCACATCCGTCTTGATGGTGCGGGGGTTGCCCAGTCGCTCAAACTCACCATCCTGAATGACCCGGAGCAGTTTGCCTTGCAGTTCCAGCGGCAGATCGCCAATTTCGTCAAGGAAGATGGTGGCACCGTCGGCCAGCTCGAAACGGCCGATCTGCCGGGTATGGGAGCCGGTGAACGCGCCCTTTTCCCGCCCGAAGAGCTCGCTCTCCACCAGTGTAGCCGGCAAGGTTGCACAGTTGACGGTTATTAGCGGCTTGCTCTTGCGGCTACTATGACTGTGGATGGCCCGGGCCACCACACCCTTGCCGGTGCCGGTCTCGCCCAGCAGCAGAACGGTCGCATTCATGGGTGCGACCTGCTCGATCTGGGCACAGATAAGCGCGAGAGCATCGCTTTGACCGATGATCTCGCCGAAGTTGTACTGTAGAGCGGCCTCATGATGCAGGTAGAGGTTTTCAGCCTGGAGCCTGCTTTCCAACTGTTTTATTTCCAGATACGAGCCCCGGAGCGACTCTTCTGCCTTCTTGCGTTCGGCTATTTCCTCGGTGAGCTGCAGATTCGCGCTGAGCAGCTCTTTCGTCCGGTTTGTCACCGCGGACTCCAGCTGGTCATTGGCTTTTTGCAGATCAACGCTCAGCTGCTTGGCAACCGTGACATCAAGGAGAGAGGAAAGGATCTCCACGCCATTTTTGGATTTCTCACCAGCCTCGACACTCTGCATCTTAACGTAGACCGTATGGCCGTTTTCCTGGCTAAGCTTGAATTCACATCCATGTGAGCCCTCCTTTTGCAAAACACTTTCGAGGTGACGGCAAAAGACCTTCTTCTCCTCGGCCTCAGCGATGAATCCGCTAAAGGACATATTGACCAACCTCCCCCTTTCAACCTTCAGCAGTCGGGCGCCGGCAAGATTCGTCTCCCGAATCACGCCGCGCGCATCAAAGGAGAAATAGCCGATGGGCGCAAAATCATAGAGCTCGACATACTTATCCCGCGCCAGCGCTAGCTCTGTCTGGACATTGCGGAGTTCCTCATTCTGCATCTCCAGCTCGATCTGGTGGACCTCAAGTTCATGGACGATCCGCTGCGTTTTTTCGTCATTTCCAGGTGACTGCGGCGAGGCTCTTCGCTCCACCAACCGCTCTTCTGCCTGAGAGCGCAATCCGGAACCAACCTGCGGCTTTTTACTCTTTTTGTCTGTCATGACGCATCTCTCTTCCCTTGGCGGAACGGGTCTTTTTATTTGCCAATCAACATTTAATGCCGAGTTGACTCTTGAGCTCGGAATTTTCTTCGCGAAACTGTTGCTCCAGACGCTTGGCCACCGTGATCTCCGCAAAGGTGATCACCACCCCGCTAATGACGTCCTCCATGGTGCGGTAGGGCATGATG
>JAGXHM010000008.1 GCA_024636155.1 Deltaproteobacteria bacterium | reverse complement strand
ATTCTCTACGCGGTGAACCGAAAGTGAACTTATGCCAAGCCGCTGTCCCATTTCAGCTTGGGTCAACTTGTGTTCGGTGCGTATTTGTTTGAACCGCGCACCAATTCCACCAAACATGATAATCCCCTTGCCAAAAACTAACAACTATGTTATAAACGCACACAGCGAACATCAACTAAGATAGATATTGACACAGGGAGGAGGCAAAGTCATGCGAAAAACTCACCACGCTCAAACACGCCATCACCGCACTATGAAGACTTACTGTCACTACAGAAGGCTATTATCTAAAAACGACCATCATCCACACTTCCTGAGAAGGCGTCTCAGGCAAAAATTCATTCCATCTGACTGGTATCAACAGCGAAAGCAGGCGGGGCAAAACATCTTTAGTGACTCTCAAGAAGCATTTGTCCTCCAGGACAATGTTTACAAAGGAGACGCCATTCGGCACTGGTTGTCACATCAAGAATGTGGCAACAACAGCTTACTTTCGTTGAACGAAATCCATGAATCACCAGAACAAAACAATCTCTGTCCGCACTGTGGAGAGTTGACGGATCCATCCCGGTTTGGCGACATCCGCGCGCTCCAGGCCTATTTACTAAAGAAAACGGGAAATTGTACTTATCTGTACGCCAACCATGAGATTGGCGGATTGGAGGACTACTACACTTTCCGGTGCCTGGTCTGTTCCATCGATTATCAAGCTACATTGCAAAGCGTTCTTGACGAAGCGGACGGCAACCGAGCGTGTTCAGGTTGTGGCTATGATTCAACCAGGGTGTTTGCCTGGTAGTAAATACTCACAGCTCTGGCGATCACATGATTTTCTCGTGAGATTGCCAGAGCTGTTTTATGTTCCCTTCCTCAATGTTATCTAAAAAATATGGCCGGACTCCCACCAAAGAAGCAATCTTTCCACCTTTCTTTCCACCTAAACCAAAAAACAAGCACACCAAACAAAATCAAGGGTCTAGCTGAAATCATCTAAACCCTTGATTTTATTGTGGCGGAGGGGGGGAGATTCGAACTCCCGGTGGCTTGCGCCACAACAGATTTCGAGTCTGTCACCTTCGGCCGCTCGGACACCCCTCCGTGGGTGTTCTCTTTAGGAGAACCTTTATAAAGTCTTTTGCGATTTTTTTCCAGCTCTTAATTCTTTAAAAAAACCACTGAGTAATTGACTGCATTCTGCGCCAAGCACACCTTCGGTGACTTCGACTTTGTGGTTAAAGCGCTCATCCTGCGCAAAATCGTAAATGGAACCGACGGCACCGGCCTTCGGATCACGACAGGCGTAAACCAGGCGAGGAACGCGCGCCAGAATGATTGCACCCATACACATCACACAGGGTTCCAAGGTGACATAAAGAGTGCAATCTAAAAGACGCCAGTGACCGATATGCTCGGCAGCCTGGCGAATCGCCACCATCTCGGCGTGAGTGGTCGGATCGTTACTGGTTTCACGCAGGTTGTGACCGCGGCCAATAATCTCGCCATCGAAGACGATGACCGCACCGATCGGCACTTCACCCAAGTCTTTGGCGATTTCAGCTTCGGTGACAGCAGCTTGCATGAATTTTTGATCTGTGGTTGTACTCAAAACCATTTCGTTTCCGTTCAAGACACCGCTTATTTAAACAACGACTGACAAAAGCTTTCACCACAATAAAAGCGATTCACCACAGAGACTCAGAGGACTCAGAGACATTCTAAAACAAAAGAGATTGGTTTTACTCTGTGCTCTCTGTGACTCTGTGGTTCCAGGCTTTTCACAAACATCATAACAAAGGCTCAAACTTGTGTCTCCACATGAAACCGCTTGGCCATCCATTCCTTTATCCGGGCAAAGACGGCGTAAAGCACCGGTACCACGATCAGGGTCAGCAGAGTCGCGATCGCCAGACCAAAAATCACTGCGACCGCCATCGGACCCCACCATTGAGCTGACTCACCACCGATAATCATGGAGAGGTTGCGGAAGTCAAAACTGACACCAACCGCCATCGGCAGAAGGCCGAGAATGGTTGTAATGGCGGTGAGCATGACCGGGCGGAAACGAACCAGGCCGGCGCGGATCAAAGCTTCGTAAAGCTCCACCCCCTGGCGACGAAGCTGGTTGATGTAATCGATCAGGACAATCGCATTATTGACGACCACCCCGGCCAGAGAAATCACACCGATACCGGTCATGATAATACCGAAGTTGGTCATGGTCAGAATTAAGCCAAGGAAGACCCCCGACAGCGACAAAACCACGCTGGTCATGACGATAAAAGTCTGCGAGATCGAGTTGAACTGGGTAATCAGCACAAGCATGATAAGGAAGAGGGCAATCACGAACGCTTTGGAGAGGAAGGCAGAAGCTTTCTGCTGCTCTTCCTGCTCTCCCGAGTAATCGATGCGATAACCACTGGGAAGCTCTATGCCGGACAGAGTCGTCTGTACATCAATAAGGACATCGTTACTATTACGGCCGGTCGTATTGCCAGAGATGGTGACAACCCGTTTCTGGTCGATATGGCGAATCGAGCCGAAGCCGGAACCAAATTCCAGCTTGGCCACTGTGGTCAGCGGCACCGGCGCACCGCTGTTGGTCGGCACCAGCAGACTTTCAATATCCGCTATCGACTGGCGACGCTCCTCCGGCAGGCGCACGATAATATCGTACTCATCCTTACCCTGACGGTAAGTGCCCATTTTACTGCCGCTGATTGCGGCTTTGACCAGCACCGAAATATCGGCGGTGGAAAGCCCTAGCAGCGTCGCTTTTTCGCGATCAACCAGCACCCGGATCTCTGGCTTGGCCCGTGAAAAGTCATCTTTAAGATCGACCAGGCCGGGGATCCCCTTGATCTTTTCACGCACCTGGCTGACCAGATTTTCCAGAACTGTAACGTTTTCACCACTGACTTCAATGCTCACCGGTGCCCCGGTCGGCGGACCTTCTTTCTCTTTCTCAACTTTGATTTCTGCCCCGGTAAAGTTGGCCAGAGCTTTACGTATCCGATTGAGAACCAGGTCGGAGGATTCATGACGTTCTTCACTGTCGACAAACTCCAGAGAGACCTTGGCCATATGTGACTGGCCGCCACTGTCAGAGCCAGCTTCACCACTTGGCGCCACGCCGATTTCGGCGATGGTGTACTTGACATCCTGCTCAGGTGAAACCACCTTTTCAACGATACGGGCATAGCTGTCTGAAGTGTCAAGACCGGTCCCCTCTGGAGCCTTAATTTCAACAAAAGCCCGATTCGGCTCGGTATCCGGAAAGAGCTCTACGCCGAGGAGCTTGGCACTGACCATGCCGCTGAAGACCGCGCCGATTGTCAGCAAAACACCAATCGCAAGCCCGATCGTTGCCCCTTGGTGCCTAAGCGCCCACTGCAGCACCTTGCGGTAGAAACGTACCACTCGGGTCCGCTCCACATCCGGCTGCACCTCACCCGGCTTAACCCGCATGAAAGTGGCACAAACTGTCGGGTTGATCACCAGCGCGACAAAGAGTGAGGAAGTGAGCGTGATGATCAGGGTAATGGGTAAAAACTTCATGAACTCGCCCATAAGTCCCGGCCAGAAGATCATCGGGAAAAAAGCACAGAGGGTCGTAATGGTCGAACTGATCACCGGCCAACCAACCTCACTCGCCGCGATCCGCGCAGCCTCGACCCGGTTTTTCCCCTCCTGCATATGGCGATAGATATTTTCGACGATGACAATGGCGTTATCAACCAGCATGCCGAGCGCCAGCATCAAGCTGAACAGGACCACCATGTTGAGCGTCATGCCGAGAGCTTGAATGATTGCAAAGGACATGAGCATGGAAAAGGGGATCGCCAACGCAACAAAGAACGAGTTGCGCAAGCCGAGAAAGAGGAAAAGCACCGAGATCACCAGGAGTAGCCCGGTGAGAATATTATTCTCCAGTTCTGACACCATGTTGCGGATGTCTTTCGACTGGTTGAGTGTCACCGAAAGTTCAACACCTTCCGGCAATAATGGTTTGGCGTTCTCCAACAGAGCAAAGACCCGGTCAGTCAACTCGATGATGTTCTCACCGGTGCGCTTCTTCACCGCCAGGGTGACACTCGGCTTACCGTTGACGCGCGCGTAGCTCTTGGCATCTTCGAAGGTGAAATCGATATTCGCCAGATCCTTGTAGTAGATCGGCTTGCCGTCGCGCACCACCATCACCAGGTTATCGATCTGCTCCGGGTCGGTGAACTCACCGGGAATGCGTAGCAGGTACTTGCCTTTGCCAATATCGATGCTGCCACCCGGAATGTTGACGTTTTCGCGAGCAACGGCAGAAACGATTTCATTAAATGAAACCCGGTAAGCGGCCATGCGATCAGGGTCAATCTCAACGCGCACCTGATTTTCGCGGCCTCCGGTGAGGACCACATCGAGCACACCGGGAATCTCCTCAATATGTTCTTCGAGTTCCTCGGCCACACCCTTGAGGAGGGTTTCTGGGACTTTGCCAGAAACAGCAACCATCAAGACCGGGAATTCCGCCAGGTTGACTTCAAGGATTTGCGGATCGTTCTCCAGGTCATCGGGCAGATCGCCTTTGGCCTGATCAACCTTGTCGCGCACCCACTGGACAGCATCATCGATATCAACCTCGGGAATGAACTCGACGGTGATCATCGACGAACCTTCAGCGCTCACCGAACGGACCTCTTCAACGTTCTTGAGGCCACGCAGTTTGCGTTCAATCGGGTTGGTAATCAGTGACTCGATATCACTTGAAGAGACGCCCTCGTAAGTGGTAACCACCAATACATAGGGGATAGTGATGTCTGGTGTCGATTCGCGCGGCAGGGTGGCATAGCTGTAAACACCGACCACAATGATAATCAACATCAGGGCAAAAACCGTACTGCGCTGCCTGATCGCGGCATTTGAAATCAGCATGTCAATTTGCCTCGACTTTCACTTTTGCGCCATCGGCCAATAACTGCTGACCCTTGACAATCAATCTTTCGTCGAGGCTCAGGCCATCAAGGATGATTGCCTGAGCGCCGATCACACGGTCAACTTTCACTACTCGCATCTGTGCTTTTCCCTCTTCTTCGACAAAGACGACCTTGCGACCATCGAGATCAACCACAGCATAGAGGGGAATCGCAATCGCACCCTTGATTTCGCGACGTAAAGCTTCGATACGAACGATCATCCCGGGCCGGAGTTGACGATTACGATTGTCTATCTCAATTTTACCCAGATAGGTACGCGTCATCGGGTGTGCCTTGTAAGCCAGGTGGATCAAGGTGCCCGTACGGCTGATTTCTTCGCCGCTATCGATCTGCGCCTGGATGACACGCACTTCTTCACCGAGGTGGAAATAACGGACATCCTTCTCCGGAACATTGATCAATGCCTTGAGGCGATCAACCTGAACCAGCACGGCGACCGGATCACCAGCTTTCAGATATTCGCCACGTTCCACCAGACGGGCATCGAGAACCCCGGCAATGGGTGCATGAACGCTGCTCTTTTGCAGGGCGATATGGGAAAGTTCCAGATTCTGTTTGGACGCCTCATAGGCGGTGACGCTATTGTCGTATTCCTGGCGACTGACCAGGTTTTCGGCGACCAGGCTGGCAAGCCGTTCCATCGCTTTCTGCTTAACCTTGGCATCAACTCGATCCCGTTCAAGGTTGGCCTTCTGACTCACCGAATCAATTGTCAGTATTTTTTGGCCTGCGGTCAGCGTCTCGCCTTCGTTCGGTCCGACCCAGTCGACCGGCCCGGCGATCTCGGCGGCCAGAGTCAGATCCTCCCAGGCCTCCAGCGAACCGGGCAAGGTGAAACGTTCTTCAAGATCCTGAGCCATGACAATCTGCACGTTAACTGAAGTCGCCTTCTCAACAGCAGAGTATTTCGGGTCCGCATTGGTTTCACTTGCACGATCAGATCCGCAGCCGGCGACCAGCGGCAGCAGGCAGAGGTTCAACAGGATCAGATTGCGGATTGAGCTTCTCATGGCAGAACTCCTTCGTGCGGCAAAGCCGCGATAATATTATATCGTTCGAGATTGGTGCCCATGGCCTGATATAAGGCCACCTCGGCCCGGTGATAATCGGTTTGCGCCGCAACCTCGCGAGTTCGCGCCGTCACCAGGGCGTTCTGAAAGGTCAAGACACGGAAGGTATTGGACAGCCCTTCCTGCAGGCGGCGGGTTTCCTGATCCAGAGTGGTCTGCGCCAGGTTGGCGTAGCGGTGGGCTACCTGCAGGCGTTCAGAACCAAGACCCAGCAAGGCATGCGCTGCGCGGATCTCCGTCTCTGCCGAGACTTCGGCGCTGCGCAGACGATACAGCGACTGTTTATCCTGTGCCGCCGCATTCAGGTACTGAGCCTTGGCGGTCCGGTTCTGCAACGGCATGCTGAAGCGCAGTCCGGCAGACCAGCTGGTACCATCCTGGTCAAAGGCACTGTTGACTGAGTTATGCCAGTCACCGTCGTAACGACTACCGCTGCCGGCGTCATCACCAGACAGACCGTTGATACCGAGACTTGCTTCAAGATCAAGGCGCGGCAGAAGTTGATTGTCGGCATAGACAAGGGCAATTTTACGAACCTCTATATCCAGCCTGGCTCGCTGCAGGTCGGGGCGCTGCTTAAAGCCTGTTTCCAGGGCTTCTTCAAGTTCGACCGTTGGCGACGGTCTGAGATCTGGGAGCTCTGCCTGCCAGCTTACTGGCAACCGTGCCTCACCATGGTCAATCAGTTCCAGCAACTGGCTGCGGGCAATGGTCACTTGCTGCTGCACCAGCAGCATCCCCTCTTCCCTTCCGGCCATGGCCGCCTGGGCTTCGCTGATCTCAGTAACCGGAATCAGTCCGGCTTCGAACTTACGCTGGTTACCATCAAGGAGTTCCTTTGCCAGGTCGCGGGCGAGAATTGCATAACGATAATCTTCATCGGCCTGGGCCAGAAACAGATAAGCCCCTTCGATCTCCGCGGCAAGCTGCTGCGCCTGAAGCAAATAACCGAGCGCTGCCTGTTGTTTGCGCGTCCGGGCAATCTGCAGATGGGCAGTATTGATATCCGTGCCCATATCTTTAAGCAACGGCTGGGTGAAATCGAGCATCAGAGTGGTACGATAAGCGGGATCGAGCCGATCCGTCAGAGCATCAACGTCGCTGCGCGCGCCATTCAAGCTAAGGCGGGTCTGCAGACCGGTGACAAACTTTTTGCTCAGTGCGGCCTCGGCACGCGCTTCATCTGCGGTGATCACATCATCGGTCATAAGCGCTGATGCCGCTGGCGTATCGCTACCGCTGACGCCGAGCCCAAGTTCAGCCGTGACATCAAAAGAACCTTCTTCGCCTAAAATGCCGGCATCGGCTCGTTCCACATCCAGACTCGAAATACGCAGATCAAAATTGTGTTCCATGCCCAATACCAGAGCCTGACGCAAACTAAGGGTTTCGGCCTGAGCTGAGAACACCAGACAGCTTGTGCAGAGAATCAGTGTCAATAAGAGTGGTCGCATAGCTAACCTCACCGTTTCGGTTCGCGTTGTTCGAGAAATTTCAGTTTCAGGTTTTCCCATTTCTTGCGCTCTTCAGTATTGGCCAGCGCCACGGCCGCCGGCCCATACAGGACCTGGAGAATCAGCAGCCGCACAAGGACTTCAGCATCTTCCATCGAGGTCAAATCGTCGCGGTAAAAAGAAGAGAGAACCAGAATGTAGATGGCATGGAGATGGGCGATCAGGAGGAGCGGATCGCTATCTTCGGGCAGTTCGCCAAGCTGCTGGGAGCGACCCAACACCTCACCGAGTTTACTCAGATAACGCATGTCCAGTTCGCGACTTGCCAGTTTGCTACTCTCTCCCGGAAAGACCATCTCGCGGGCAAAGAGGCGGCCGAATTCGCGGTTGCCGGTTACAAAAGTGAGCTGTCCCATCGTTTGAGCGACCAACTGATCAACCAGCGGCGCCTCTTCATCGAGCTTACGATCAAGCGCGGCAAAGGCGAAATCGATCTCTGCTTCGCAATAGGCGAGAAATATCTCTTCCTTGGCTTTGAAGTAGCCATAAATGGTGCCCTTGCCAACGCCAGCAGCTCGGGCCAACTCATCCATGCTGGTCTGCTCAAAACCTTTTTCGGTAAAGAGCCCGATCGCTGCATCGATAATTGCCTTACGCGTCTGCTGTTTTTTCTGTTCTCGAATTCCAGACATGAGTCCTCCAAAAAGTCGACTGCGGTCGAGATTTTACTCCAAAACAGGGGTGTGTCAAGACCAATTCCGACCGCAGTCGACTTTTTCTGCTGCGGGTGACCTTTGCCGTTATTGGCAGACAGTGGCATTTACGGGTACACTGGTAATAATCTGAAGCTAGCTGAAGAAACAGCTCTTTGCCATTTTCATCAGACTCTTTATAAAAGTTGCGAGACCGATATGCCCCCCATCAACCTTCAGGCTCCGATCCTGATTGTCGAAGACGACCACAACACCGCAGCCTTGATTGCGACCTACCTGCAACGCGAGGGATTCATCACACAGACGATTCATGACGGTGCCGAAGCGCTGGCGGTGGCTCGCCAGCAACCCCCTGGTTTTGTCATCCTTGACGTCATGCTGCCGCAACTGGACGGCTGGGAGATCTGTCGTGAGCTACGCAAGCTTTCGGATGTTCCGATCCTGATGTTGACCGCCCGCGAAGAGGAGATCGACCGAGTACTGGGTCTTTCGCTCGGCGCCGACGACTACGTGGTCAAACCTTTCAGCCCGCGTGAACTGGTGGAACGCGTCAAGGCGATCCTGCGGCGTACCACCCGCCAGGCAAAAACGGAAAGTCTATTCATCCACGGTGATCTGATTCTGGATACCGAAAAACGCAGGGTCACCCTTGCGGACCAGGCCGTTGAACTGACCAGCGTCGAATACAAGCTGCTGCAGGCTCTGATGAGTGCCCCGGGCAAAGCCTTCTCGCGCGACGATCTGCTCAGCCATATCTACGCGGGTGGCGAGAGTGTCGTTGACCGGGTGGTTGACGTACACATCGGCCATCTGCGTCAGAAACTCTCTGACGATCCGGCTGAGTCTCGCTTCATCCAGACCGTGCGTGGCTTCGGCTATCGCTTTGCCGACGAGGAGAACGGATGAAACACCGTCTGCACTGGAAATTGATGCTGGTGACCACCGTGCCGGTGATTGCCGTAACCATCGGCATCATCTGGTTGGCTTTCGACCAGTTAGCGGCTGACTACTTCATGGTTCTGATGGACAAGTACATGGTGTCACCCACCGACACACACCGGGCTTTTCTGACCGCCGTGCATCGCTATCTGCTCTGGGCCAGCCTGGTCGCGCTCCTGCTTGCATTTCTGCTCAGCTACCTGTTGACCCGTCGGGTCTTGCGACCACTCTCCCAGATGATCACTGCCAGTCACCAGATTTCAGCCGGCGATTTTTCCGCGCGGATTGATGCCAACCCCAATGATGAGATCGGCGAACTCGGCGCGGCCTTCAACCGCATGGGCGACAGTCTGGAGCAGTTGGAGCGCCTGCGCAAAACCATGGTCGCTGATGTCGCCCATGAGCTGCGAACCCCGCTGACCAATCTGCGCGGTTACCTGGAAGGTCTCAGTGATGGCGTCATCCCGCCTGACAAGCAAACCTTTGACATGCTGCAGCAGGAGAACTTGCGACTGGTCAGCCTGGTCGAAGATCTCGGCCAGCTGGCCAAGGCTGATGCTGCGCGGGCCTATCTTAAGCGTGACACGGTCGACCTGCAGGGATGTATTAATGAGATATTGACTCTCTACCGGATGAATTTCGAGGAGAAAAACATTAGCATCACAACCAGTCTTGAAGAGAACCTGACCGTGCAAGCAGACCGTGACAAGCTATTACAGGCGATACGCAACCTGGTCGAAAATTGCTGGAAGTACACTCCAACAGGAGGCAGCGTGACGATCTCCTGTGCAGCCGTTGCAAAGGGTATTCGAGCCGACTTCAGTAACAGCGGACCCGGCATTCCTGAGCAAGACATTGCCTTTATCTTTGAGAGATTCTTCCGTGCCGAGCCTTCACGTTCCCGGGATGCCGGAGGTGCCGGCATCGGCCTGTCGATCGTCAAGCAATTGATTGAGGCCCACAGTGGCAAGGTCGGCGCTGAGAGCGCGCCAGGCGAAACGCGCATCTGGTTCGAGCTCCCGGCTTGACAGCTGCGAGCCAGAGTTTTTTTTGCCTGACTCGTAAGCGCCGCGACCAATAACAAAAGGAGAACACGATGGACATGGACAACGCCAAAACGACGAAAGCCATCTTTGCCGGAGGCTGTTTCTGGTGCATGGAGCCGCCCTTCGCAAAGCTCGACGGTGTGCATGCCGTCGTCTCCGGCTATATCGGCGGAGACAAAGACAACCCCACCTATCAGGAAGTCTCGGCAGGAATAACCGGACATGCCGAAGCGGTTGAGATCAGCTTCGATCCGACCAAAATCAGCTACGACCAATTGCTTGACGTACTCTGGATGAACATCGACCCGACTGACGAACGCGGTCAATTCGTCGATCGCGGCAACCAATATCGCAGTAGCATCTTCTACCTCAATGATGAGCAGAAACAGCTGGCCGAAGCCTCCAGAGACCGGCTTGCCAAATCAGGCCGTTTCAACGATCCGATCGTCACCGAGATTGTCGCCGCGACCAGGTTCTATCCGGCTGAGGATTACCATCAGGACTACTACAAGGTGAGTACAGTTCGCTACAAGTCCTATCGTCAAAATTCGGGACGGGATCAGTTCCTCGAGAAAACCTGGGGAAAGAAAGGGATGTAATATCAAAAATCACCTTAAGACATGACGCAAGCATTGTCGGGATTGCCCGACAATGCGGCTTCTTCTGCCGGGTTTAGGGTTTGACAAGATTTCAGCTCTAAGGTAGAAGAGAACGTTAGCTGAAACAGGCTCTTAATCAACAATTATCCTGCCCTCCTTGAAAGGAAGCAACGATGAAAAAATTTGTGTTACTGGCTCTAGCTCTGATGTTGATCCTGCCCCAGTTTGCCGCAACCACCGAAGCGAATGACAAAAAAATCAAGGCTGGCTTTATCTATGTCGGCCCGGTCGGTGACGCTGGCTGGACCTACGCTCATGACCAAGGGCGCAAGGCAATGGAAGCTCTACCTTTCGTCGGGCCATCAACCTATATTGAATCTGTCCCGGAAGGGGCCGAATCTGCCCGAGTGATTACCGGCCTGGTACGCAAAGGCCACAACCTGGTCTTTACCACCAGCTTCGGTTACATGGACGCTACACTTGATGTCGCGAAACGCAACAAAGACGTGATCTTCATGCACTGTTCAGGTTACAAATCTGCCGAGAATGTCGGTAACTACTTTGGCCGCATGTATGAGCCCCGTTACCTGTCCGGCATCGTCGCTGGCAAAATGACGAAATCGGATATACTCGGCTACGTTGCGGCTTTCCCGATTCCCGAAGTTATCCGCGGCATCAACGCCTTCACTCTCGGCGTGCAAAGCGTCAACCCGAAAGCGCAAGTCCGGGTGGTTTGGACCCAAACCTGGTTTGATCCGGGCATTGAACGCGATGCTGCCGATAGTCTGCTCGATGTTGGCGCCGACGTTCTGGCCATGCACCAGGATGCACCAGCAACGCTGCAGGCGGCAGAAGCTCGTGGAGCCTATGTCATCGGCTACAACTCGGATATGCGCTCCTTTGCTCCCAACGCCTTTCTCACCGCCCCGGTCTGGAACTGGGGTCCGCTTTATTCCAAGATCGCCCAGGAAGTCAAAGACGGCACCTGGAAGTCCGAAGCTATCTGGGCAGGTATGGAGCAGGAGCTGGTACAACTGGCTCCGCTCAATGACAAAGTCCCCGCCGAGGTAAAGCGATTGGTTGAAGAGAAAACCGCGGCGATAAAGTCAGGAGAGCTACATCCTTTTGCCGGACCGATCAAGGATCAGAACGGTGAGGTTCAGGTCGCTGCCGGAAGCGTTGCTGCCGATGGCGATCTGCTCGGCATGAACTACTTCGTCGAGGGTGTTCAGGGCACCATTCCCAAGTAGTTTCTGTCCGGAAACCGCCCTTTTCCGCGATCTCGACGTCAATCTGCACATTTGATTGTGCGGCGTAAAGCACTACGCCTCCGCTCAAATGCTTGATTTCCTTGACCTTGCGAAAAACTGCTGGTTTCCAAATCAGAAACTTAAGTAAAGTAAATTGCTATAATTCAGCTCTGGTGAGCCCCCTCACCCCGGCCCTCTCCCACAGAGGGGAGAGGGAGCAAAAGATAAAACACCCCTCCCTTCATGGGAGGGGCTGGGGGAGGGTGCTCTTTGCGTTAAACTTTCTGGTGTTATGAGCAATCTTCTGCAGATCAAGAATATCCGTAAAACATTCCCCGGTGTTGTCGCCCTGGACGATGTCTCTTTGTCCATCGCTCCAGGTGAAATCCATACCCTGCTCGGCGAAAATGGCGCTGGCAAAAGCACTCTGATGAATGTGTTGACCGGCCTCTACCGCCCTGACCGTGGCGACATTTTGTTTGACGGTTCACCCGTCCAACTTAGCAGCCCCCGCGATTCTCTAGCCCTGGGAATCGGCATGGTCCATCAACATTTCATGCTGGTCCCGGCTCATACCGTTTTCGAAAACATCCTGTTAGCGCTCGAAGGGGTTCCCAACCTCTATTCCCGGCGTAAGTACAAGCAGCGAGTGCAGCAGGTTCTGGACGATTTCGCACTCGACCTCGATCTGGATGCCCCGGTCTGGAAACTGTCGATCGGTGCCCAGCAATGGATCGAGCTGATCAAGCTTCTGGTCCGGGACTGTCGTTTGTTGATCCTCGATGAACCGACTGCAGTCTTGACGCCTCAGGAGAGCGCCCGCCTCTTCCAGGTGCTGACCAAGCTCCGTGACCAGGGTAAAAGCATTCTCTTCATCTCCCACAAAATGCGTGAGGTGATGGAGATTTCCGATCGGGTCACTGTTCTCAAAAAAGGCTGCAGCCTGATCACCCTGGCTCGGGGAGAGTATGACGAGAACCGTCTGGCGTCGCTGATGATTGGCGAGGACCAGATCCCCATGTGGATAAAGCCCGCCTGCAAGTATGAAGAACTGGCCCTGGAGATTAAAAACCTGTCGGCGCGTAACGACCGCGGCCTGGCTGACCTCGACAACTTCACCATGAAACTGTACCGCGGCCAGATTCTAGGTGTCGCCGGCGTGGCCGGAAACGGCCAAAAAGCGTTGGCTGAGGTGCTCACCGGTCTCAAGGAAGCAAGCAGCGGCCGAATTTTTGCCGAAGGTAAAGATATCACCAACAGCACTGCAAAAAACTCCTACATCGCCGGTATCGCCCATATCCCGGAGGACCGAAAAAGCATCGGCATTGCTCCCGACATGACCGTTGGCGATAACCTGATCATGAAAAATTTCGCCTCCCATGCATTTCGTCGCTGGATCTTCCAGGATCGCGCCGCCATCCGCAAAAATGCGACCGCCAAAATCGTCCAATTTTCCATTAAGGCAGGCCCCGACGACAACCCGGTTCGCTACCTCTCCGGTGGCAACATCCAGAAAGTCATCATCGCCCGCGAGTTATCTGAAAAACCCTCGGTTCTGGTTGCCCTTTACCCGACCCGCGGCCTTGATATCGGTAGCGCCGAATACGTGCACAAGGTCGTCATCGATGGTGCTAACCAAGGCATGAGCACCATTTTAATTTCAGAGGACCTCGACGAACTGCTCAAGCTTTCTGACGATATCGTCGTCATGTTTCGCGGCCGTCTGGTCGGGTGTGTCAACCCGCAAACCACCACCCGCGAAGAGATTGGTCTGCTAATGAGCGGCGAGGTGCAGATATGAAACTGGTCACGGAAAAACGACCAATGACCTCGCGCCTGTTCCGCTTTTCCGCACCAATCGTCTCGATTCTGGTAGCGCTGTTCGTCGCCGGCTTTCTCTTGCTGGCAGCCGGAGTCAACCCGGCTCAAGCCTATCTTGAAATGCTCCAGGAGTCGCTGGGCTCGACCTACGGCCTTTCGGAAACGCTGGTCAAGACAACCCCGTTGATCTTTGCCAGCCTCGGCGTCTCCCTCGCCTTTCGCATGCAGCTCTGGAATATCGGCGCTGAAGGCCAGATTTATATGGGGGCTTGCGGCGCCACTGCGGTTGCCCTTTTCTCCGGCATTGAAAGCCACTTTTTGATGATCACAGCCATGTTCCTGGCTGCCTTCCTGTTTGGTGGACTCTGGGCTGGAGTCGCCGGAGTCTTGCGTGCCCGCTGGCAAGTCAACGAAGTTATCGTTACACTCTTGATGAACTACATCGCCATTCTCGGCGTCGATTACCTGATTTATGGCCCCTGGAAAGATCCCAAAGGCTTCAACTTCCCCTTGACCGCCCAATTCAGCGAGGCTGCTCGCCTGACGGAGTTTTTTGACACCCGGTTTCACAGTGGTTTCTTCCTCGCGCTTTTCTGCGCCCTGATCATGTATCTGTTCATGGAACGAACCGTCTGGGGCTATGAGATCAAGGTGATCGGCAACAATCCGAAAGCAGCCCGCTACGCCGGGATGCGCACCGGACTGGCCATATTCTTCGTTCTCTTCTTAAGTGGCGCGATTGCTGGAATTGCTGGCTTCAGCGAAGTTGCCGGTCTGCAACATCGCCTGCAGCACGGCATCTCACCCGGTTACGGCTACACGGCGATCATCATTGCCTGGCTGGCCAAACGCAGCGCCATCGGCGTCGTCATCGTTTCGTTCCTGATGGGAGTGCTACTGGTTGGCGGCGATAGCTTGCAACTCTCATGGCAGCTGCCAGTCGCCTTTGTTTACGCCTTCCAGGGGCTGATCCTATTCTTCCTGCTCGCTTCCGACTTTTTCGTTCACAACCGGCTGAAGTTGGTACGGGGGGAACACCATGCTTGAAATCCTGCTGGACGCAACGGTCAGAGCCGGGACACCGATCCTCTTTGCAACTCTGGGTGCGATCATTAACGAGCGCGCCGGCATCATCAACCTCGGTATTGAGGGTTTAATGCTGATTGGTGCGCTGGCCGGTTTTGCCGCCACCCAAGCGAGCGGGTCACTCTTGATCGGCGTGCTGGCCGCCTTCGTCGCCGCACTTCTCGCAGGCAGTATTCATGCCTTCATCACTGTACCGTTGCGCGGCAACCAGATCGTTAGCGGCCTGGCCCTCACCATGTTCGGCATTGGCATCACTGCCCTCTTTGGACGCAGCATGGTTGGCCTCACCATCTCCGGCTTCGAGCGGGTCGCCATTCCCGGTTTGAGCCAACTGCCGATAATCGGCAAAGCATTTTTCAATCAGGATCTACTGATCTACTTCAGTTTCTTGCTCGTGGTCGCCATCGGCTTCTTCTTCTACCGCACCCGATGGGGGCTGGCCCTGCGCACGGTTGGTGAAAATCCGGCAGCGGCAGACACCTGTGGCGTTCCGGTCACCCTGGCCCGCTTCCTGGCCGTAACCATCGGCTCGGGGATCGTCGGCATCGGTGGTGCGTATTTAAGTCTTGCGACCACACCGATGTGGATCGAAAACATGACCGCCGGTCGTGGCTGGATTGCCGTAGCCCTGGTCATTTTCGCCTCCTGGTCGAGCTACCGCGCGCTGGCTGGTGCCTACCTGTTCGGCGGCATCACCGCCATGCAATTACGCTTTCAGGCTATGGGCACCACCGTCAGCGTTCACATCCTGCAGATGATGCCGTACTTCTTCACGATTCTGGTACTGGTTATTTCCACGATCCGGCTACAGAAAGGTTCATCCCAACAGCCCGAGAACCTCGGCCAGCCCTACGACCGCGAGGATCGCAAATGAACCGGGTTGCCAACGAACTGTTCCAACGGATCAAGCGGGATGGCTCTATCAACGGTCAGATCATCAAGGTTGATCGTTTTCTCAACCATATGGTCGACACACTGCTGATGGATCGACTCGGTGCCGAGCTCGCCAGTCGTTTTGCTGATCAGAAAATCGACAAGATCATCACCGCAGAGAGCAGCGGCATAATGATCGCTCAAGCGTTGGCTGGACAGCTCGGCGTGCCCTTCATCTACGCCAAGAAGAAGCGCCCCCTGACCATGGGTGATTTCTTTGCTGCCGCTAGTTATTCCTTCACCAAGGAAGAATCAACCACTCTCTATGTCTCACGCGAAGTGATTTTACCAGGAGAACGGCTGCTCTTTGCTGACGATTTCTTTGCCGTCGGATCGACTTACAAAGCAATTGAACAAATTGTTGAACAGGCTGAAGCCACGCTGATTGGCGCTGCAGTGATTATCAACAAATCAGAGCGGCGAGACATCGAGGCCATTCTGACCCTGGATGAATTGACAAAATAGGTGAAGATCGAACTTTTTAGATCAAAACCTTTTACGCAGAGGCGTCAAGAACGAAAATAGACACAAAGATTAAAACAACAAAGCGATTTTCTTTGCGTCTTGATTTACCCCTTTGTGCCTTTGCGTTAAATTATGTTTGTTGTTAGATTTTTGCATTCAGCAACATCCCCCCTCTCCCTAGCCCTCTCCCACAAGGGGAGAGGGGATATTAAGCCCCCCTCCCTTCGATGGGAGGGGTTGGGGGAGGGTGCAAGACATTGGTTTTATGCCTGTTAAGCCCATGCAATTTCCTAACCGGACAATGCTGGCGTTAAATCAGGTTTGTTGTTCTCTTTGTCTCTTAATTGACCAGATTTTCTCTATTCATTCTTTTTTTTCAAATGGACCCAATTATGTCCCCTACAACTCTTTTTATTCTCATGGCGATTCTGGCTGGCATTTCTGTACCAACCCAAGCAGGTATCAACGCTCAACTTGGCCTCTGGACCCGCTCGCCTGTTCTTGCATCAACCATCTCCTTCGCAGTTGGTACTCTGACTCTGGTTATCTACTCTCTGGCCACCCGCATCCCTTTGCCAATGCTGGCCTCGGCCGGCAATCACCCCTGGTGGATCTGGTTCGGCGGCATGCTGGGAGCCTTTTTTGTCACGGCGACGATCATCCTTGTGTCCAAACTCGGCGCAACGTCCATGGTCGCCCTGATCCTCGCTGGACAAATGTTCGCTTCATTGCTACTCGACCATTTCGGCGCGTTAGGCTACCCACTTCATCCAATCAGTCTTGGCCGCATCGCCGGAGTCTTAATGCTCTGTGGCGGCGCCTGGTTGATCAAAGTCTATTAAGTAGAGCTGGCAACGCTGATCGTTGCAACCATCGAAGGCGGAATCATGCGGGCCCGGCTGATCAAATCAGAAGCTCCGTTAAAGAGCTGCCTGCTCACCCTTCGTGCTCTGCTCGACCTGAAACTCAATCCGAACAAGGAGATTTGTCATGCCGTATGTCAACATTAAAATCACCCGCGATGGGGCAACTGCTGAGCAGAAGGCCCAACTCATCAAAGGAGTAACCGAGTTACTGGTCAATGTCCTGGGCAAAAACCCGGCATCACTCGTGGTCGTCATTGATGAGGTTGATACCGACAACTGGGGCATTGCTGGTGAGACGGTTACCGCCAGGCGCCAGGTGGAGAAATAGTCGCTAAATATCTGCAGAGAAGCCAACCAATGAGAGAAGCTCTATAATAAAGCAAGGTCGCAGGTTGCATCGGTTGCCATAGCCACGATCAGCAACGATTGGATCTTTACCGGACCGGTAAAAGAACCCTTTTCACAACTTGCAGGGAGGCCATTGTCTCCTTGCAGAATAAATGAGGCCAACCTTGAACGCTCAAACTCGAAAAATTTTTCTGCTGCTGCTGGTCGCAGTTTCAATTGGTGCTTTCTTCTGGTTTGACCTGCACAAATATCTGACGCTGGCTGAGTTCAAGGCACGGCAATCATCATTCGCTGATTTCTACACGCACAACCGATTGTTGACCATCGCCATCTACTTTGTCCTCTACGTGGTGGTCACAGCGCTCTCTTTACCGGGGGCGGCGGTCATGACTCTGGCTGGTGGAGCCTTACTCGGTTTCTGGACCGCTCTGGTCGTCGTCTCTTTTGCCAGCACCATCGGCGCGACCCTGGCGTTTCTTGCCTCGCGATTCCTCTTGAATGATTGGGTGCAGGGCAAGTTTGGTGACAAACTCAAGGCGATTAATGAGGGGGTTGAACGCGAAGGGCCTTTCTATCTCTTCACCTTGCGGCTTGTCCCGCTCTTTCCCTTCTTTGCCATCAACCTTTTAATGGGCCTTACACCTATACGTGCGAGGACTTTTTACTGGGTCAGCCAGATAGGCATGTTGGCCGGCACGGCGGTCTACGTCAATGCCGGCACCCAAATCGGCCAGATCGAAAGTGCAGCAGGGATACTCTCCCCCGGTATCCTGATTTCTTTTGTGTTACTCGGCATTTTTCCGCTGATCGCTAAGCGCATCATCGAGGTCGTTAAAAGTCGCAAAGCCTTTGACGGTTGGGACAAACCAAAGAAATTCGATTACAATCTCGTGGCCATTGGTGCCGGTTCCGGCGGGCTGGTCTCTGCCTATATCGCGGCTGCGGTCAAGGCCAAGGTGGCGCTGATTGAAAAAGACAAGATGGGCGGCGACTGTCTGAACACCGGCTGCGTACCGAGCAAAGCGTTGATCCGCTCTGCCAAGATGATCTCCTATGCTCGACGTGCTCAAGAATTCGGCTTCAAGTCCGGGAAGTTTGAGTATGATTTTGCCGCAGTCATGGAGCGGGTGCAGAGCGTCATCGACAAGGTTGAGCCGCACGATTCAGTGGAACGCTACACAGAACTTGGTGTTGAATGTTTTACCGGTGCAGCGACCATCACCTCACCCTGGACGGTGGAAGTTAACGGCCAGACGCTGACCACGCGCAACATCATCATTGCAACGGGGGCACGTCCTTTTGTGCCACCGATTCCAGGCCTCGATAAGATTAACTATCTGACTTCGGATAATCTCTGGCAACTTCGCGAAAACCCCGGCCGCCTGATTGTGCTCGGTGGTGGTCCGATTGGCTCGGAGATGACCCAGGCCATGGCCCGCCTCGGTGCCGACGTGACTCAGGTTGAGATGGCGCCTCGCATCATGGGCCGCGAAGACCCGGAAGTCTCTGCCTACCTGCAAAAACAGTTCGAAGCAGACGGAATTCGCGTTCTGACCAGTCATGCCGCCAAAGAGGTCATCCAGGAAGAGGGTCAGAACATTCTGCTCTGCGATGCTGATGGCGAGATCATTAAGGTTCCTTTTGACCAGATCCTCATCGCCGTCGGCCGTCGACCCAATGTAACCGGCTTCGGCCTTGAGGAGCTCGGTGTTGAGATCAGTGACAGTGGCACCGTAGCCGTCGATCCGCTGTTGCGCACCAACTTCCCCAACATCTTCGCTGTCGGCGATGTGGCAGGGCCCTACCAGTTCACCCACACGGCTGCGCACATGGCCTGGTTTGCCGCGGTCAATGCCCTCTTCGGTACTTTTAAATCCTTCAAGGTCGACTACCGCGTCATCCCCTGGGCAACCTTCACTGACCCTGAAGTTGCCCGTGTTGGTCTTTCCGAAGACGAAGCAAAGGAGCAAGGGGTCGCTTATGAAGTGACGCACTATGGCATCGAAGACCTCGACCGCGCCATCGCCGATTCCGAGGATCGCGGCTGGATTAAGGTGCTCACCAAACCCGGCAGTGATAAACTGCTCGGCGTCACCATCGTCGGCACTCATGCCGGTGACCTGCTCGCTGAATACGTATTGGCCATGAAGCACGGCCTCGGCCTCAACAAAATTCTTGGCACCATCCACACCTATCCGACTATGTCGGAAGCTAACAAGGCGGCGGCCGGAGAATGGAAGAAGGCCCACACGCCGGAGAAGTTATTGGCGTGGGTGGAGAAGTTTCATGCCTGGCGGCGAAGTTAAGCAAGAGGATAACATGTTATTCAAAGGGAACATGATGCGCTCCTCTTCCCAAGCGTTACTTATCGCGATCTTCCTGCTGTTCGGCACGACCATTACCGCTTGCGCCGCGCCAAAAGCCGAACTTGCGGCCGGGCTCGATGAGCGCTCAGCCATCGATGTTTATGATTATAATTGGCAGCTCAACAATTGATGACTTTGCCGAGGGAGATATCATGAAATCCAAGAAAGTTACCTTTCAAAATCACGCTGGAGTAGAACTTGCGGCGGTCCTCGAATTACCCGAAGATGAACAGCCCCTTGGTTTTGCGATCTTTGCTCATTGTTTTACCTGCACTAAAAACGTTGCGGCGGCAGTCAACATTTGTCGAGCCCTCAGTCGCAGACGAATCGCAGTGCTGCGTTTCGATTTTACCGGTTTGGGCGATAGTGCTGGAGATTTCTCGGCCACGACCTTTTCAGACAATGTTGCCGATATTATCGCGGCAAGTCGTTTTTTGAGTGAGAGTTATAGCTCTCCGGAAATCTTGATTGGGCACTCTCTGGGCGGTGCCGCAGTCATACACGCGGCCTCTCAAATATCTTCGATCCGTGCCATCGCTACGATCGCTGCACCCTATCATCCTCATCATGCCATGCGTCTCTTCGAATCTTATCGGCAGGAAATTGAGGATGAGGGTGAAGCCAAGGTGGATATCGCCGGTCGGACCTTTGTGGTTCGCAAGGCGTTTCTTGATGACCTTGAAGAGCAAAAACCAGAGGCAATCATTCGAAATCTGTCGGCAGCTTTACTCATCATGCATTCACCTAGAGATACAGTTGTCGGCATAGAGAATGCCGCCGAAATTTACCAGGCAGCAAGACACCCGAAGAACTTTATCTCACTTGACCCTGCTGACCACTTGCTGACGCGTAAAGAGGACTCACAGTACGCAGCTGAGATGATCGCGACCTGGGCGCGCCGTTATCTGGATATCCGCGAGGAAGGCACGTCTTTCCCTGAGGCCATTGACAACCGGGTGACGGTACGGACAGCCTCAAGTGGGTTCCGTACCGACATGTTTGTTAACGGCCATCCCCTCGTGGCGGATGAACCCATCGCCTACGGAGGAACCAACCAGGGGCCGTCTCCTTACGATTATCTGCTCGCGGCCTTGGGTGCTTGCACCAGCATGACCTTACAAATGTACGCCCGGCAGAAATCATGGCCTCTGGAAACAGCCGTGGTTCGCTTGCATCACGAGAAAATCCATGCCCAAGACTGTGCCGACTGCAAGGACCCCAAACATAAGATCGACAAGTTTGAGCGTGAAATAGAGCTGTTTGGAGAGCTCGATTCGGAACAACGCCAACGGCTGCTGGAAATTGCCGAGAAATGCCCCGTGCACCGAACTCTGCACTCTGAAGTTAAAATAGAGACAACTCTCAAAACGTTATTGCCGTAAAATTTAACCTTTTGCCGGAGATTTCTTCGATGGACTACGTTCTCCCCGCCAACGACGGCACCCGGGATGGCTGGTACCTGCTGCTCACCCCCGAGGAAGATCGTATCCGTTGTAGTTGGCATCGATTGAGTTACGTGGCCGAACAAGCGCAGCAAAAGATGGTTGCCGCCGATCTTAAGGCCGGATATGCTGACGCCCTCCTTTCTGGACTCTGGCCGAGCCTGGATGTGTTGCCAGAAATTGAGCGTAGCAGGCGAGGTTTGCCCGTCGAGATGGCCGATCTGGTTTTCTGATGGGTGAGAATATGGCCTCATTATGGTGGGGTGATGAGTCGGAGTGAAATGATGAAAAAGTTGATTAGGCACAGATTTGAGGAGAGTGTTCTTTTATGACGATGATACGCGATAACAACTGGCTACTCAGCAGCAAGGGGGAAAAGCGTGGCTATATTCAGCCGCAACTGCTGCACGAGCTGTGGTTCCATACCGGCACCTCGTGCAATCTGCGCTGTCCGTTCTGTCTCGAAGGCTCCAAACCCGGTGATAATCGACTGGAGTTTATCACCCTGGAAGACGCCAGAACGTTCATCGATGAGGCCGTCGAATTGGGAGTCGAGAAGTTTTCTTTCACCGGTGGAGAGCCCTTTGTCAACCCGCATTTCATTTCGATTCTCGACTACGCGCTGAACTTCAAGCCCTGCCTGGTCCTGACCAATGCGACCGAGCCGTTGATCAACCAGTTCGCCAGGGTGATACCGCTCAGCGACAAGCCGAATGCCCTGAATTTTCGTATCAGCCTGGACCATCCCGATCCGCACAAGCATGACGAGTCACGCGGCAAGGGAAATTTCCAAAAGGCGCTGGACACCATGGGACGGCTGTATCGTGAGGGCTTCGGGGTTTCAATCGCTCGCCTGATGCTGGCGGGAGAAGATAATGTAACAGTTGATAAAGCCTACGCACCCTATTTTCGCACGGCTGGCGTACCGGTGGATATTACCATCATCAAATTCCCGGAACTCCACAAGCCAGACTCAAGGCCCGATGTGCCGGAGATTACCGAGAGCTGCATGACGACCTATCTTTCCACATCGCAGCGCGACGGTTTCATGTGCAACTACAGCAAGATGATCGTCAAACAAAAGGGCAAGTGCGGCGTCTACGCCTGTACCCTGGTCGATGACGATGGCAGCTACAATCTTGGTCGTACGCTAACGGTGGCTATGTCAGAACGCGTCATGCTCAAGCATCACCGCTGTTATTCCTGCTTTGCCTATGGTGCCAGTTGCTCGGAAGGAAACTGTAAGGAGAGCGGGGAAGAGGGGCTGATCTCAGCGTGAAGCAGCTGAAAATCGTCCTGGAACCTTGTAGCGGAGACTTCTACTAGTGACGCTGGCTCTCTGGTAGCGTTCGAAGTTGCCCTTGAGCAGCATCCCGGCACCGCCATCGGCATCCCTCCTTCACTGATTGGCTTTGTCCTGCTCGGAGGTCTCGCTGCATCGGGAGTAGACAGCCGTTTACTGCTGCTGGGTTTTTTATGCTGTCAGGATTTGGTCTGGCCCGTTACCTTAAGCGTCGGGAAAATGAAGAAATCGCAAGCTGAATAGTGGTAATAGCTCCAGAGCAACTTGAGCCGTTCTTATTTCTCACCACTGCCAGGATGGATTAAAGGGGTGGGCCATTTTCTTAGATTGCAGGGTCAGCAATAATTATGCGTTTCTGGCAATTTCATACCAGCAAACCAATGTAGGAGCATAAATAAGAAAACAAATTTCTTTGCCCAAGCCTTCGATTGATGTAGTTTGGAGATGTCTTATTTGTGTAGGTATCTGAGAATCTAGAGGGGGGGGACGATGAAAAATAACGACAAGCCATCGGTTAGAAGCGGATGGCTTTTCTTGTTTTAACCTATCCCTCTTGTGGGAAGTTTGCGTTGTCATTTTATGGGCCGGTGATATGAAAAGGACAGAGAGCGACAGAGAATTGCGCCGCAAGGCCGAGGACAAGGTTGCTTCGCAACCATCATCCACCGGTGAGACTGACGTAAAACGCTTACTGCATGAGTTACAGGTACATCAGGTCGAGTTGGAGATGCAAAACGAAGAACTGCGCCTGGCAAATCAAACCCTGAATGAGTACGAATTGCACATGCATAATGTGGTCAAGATGACACCCGCCGGTTACTTCCGTTTAGACACGAATGACCGATTCGTGGATGTTAATGATGCCTGGCTGAAAATGCACAGGTATGAATCACGGGAAGAGGTCATCGGCAAACACTTCAGCTTGATGCAGTTGGACAGCACATCTGATTCGGCACTCAAACATTTGGCCGAACTGCACAAAGGGATGCCCATACCGTTAGGCGATTTCACCAGTCGCCGCAAGGATGGCACGGTGGGTCACCATGTCTTCTCCGCCCATCCTGTCCAGCATACCGGAAGAATTGTCGGCTTTGAGTGGTTCATCATAGACATCACTCAGCGCAAGCAGGCAGAAGAGAAATTCCGGAAGAGCGAGGCCCACCTGCAAAGCGTATTTCGGGCAGCTCCAATCGGTGTCGGTGTGGTCGTTGACCGTATGTTCAAGCAGGTCAACAAACGAATGTGTGAGATGACTGGGTACTCCAATGAGGAACTGGTCGGACAGAAGGCCAGGATGCTCTATATGTGTGACGATGACTATGAGCATGTCGGGCGCGAGAAGTATAGACAGATTTTCGATTTTGGCACGGGAACGGTAGAAACACGCTGGAAGTGCAAAGCCGGGCACATTATCGACGTGCTGCTCAGTTCTACGCCCATAGACATGGGTGGTCCATCGGTGGAGATTGTCTTTACAGCACTCGACATCAGCGAGCGCAAGCAGGTTGAGGAGGATCTGGTTAAACACCGTGAGCAGTTGGAACTTCTCGTTGATGATCGGACGCGTAAGCTCAAGGAGGCACAATTGGAGTTGATACAAGGCGAGCGTTTGGCCACACTTGGGAAGTTAACCGCGACGGTCAGCCATGAACTCCGCAACCCTCTCGGAACGATCCAAGCGGCAATTTTTACCATTGGCGATTGTCTCGAGCGCAAGGAACCACACCGCGCAGAACGCGCCCTTGAATTGGCCGAACGCAACATCCTCAGATGCGTCAATATCATCGAGGAATTAACCAGCTATACGCGTGTCAAGAGACTTGATCTCGCCGAGACCTCCATTGACGAGTGGATGGAGAGAGTACTTGATGAGCAAACCCTTCCTGGGGAAATCCACTGCGAATCGGATTTATCCAGCGGCGTTCTGGCATTGATTGATCGCGAGAAACTCCGGCAGGCAATGGTCAACCTCATCACAAATGCGGTGCACGCTCTTCAGGGCAAAGGCTCCACAGTAAAGAATCTGCGGATTTCAACGCGTCTGCTCGAAGGCGAATATGAGATTTGTGTTCGCGACGACGGGGTAGGTATGTCGGACGAAACCAGAGAGAAAATCTTTGAGCCTTTGTATTCTACCAAAGCTTTCGGGGTTGGGCTCGGGATGGTAATCGCAAAAGGTATTGTGGAACAGCATCATGGTGAAATCAGCATTGAGAGCATAGATGGAAAGGGAACAACGGTCACCCTCCGCCTCCCGATTAGGCCGCCGGAAGGCGAAGCTCAATAAGACAGCCAGCCTTCCCGTGTTCATCTTCGTCCGTATTGAGGAGCCGACCTAAACTCGAACAACTAGCTTTCTTTTCTCGCAAATCACGACTTATAGAATGAAAAATGGCCACCTGGAAACGGGTGGCCTTTTTCTTGGATTGCAGGGGCAGTAAGGGTTATGTGTTTCTGTACGTTTGACCGCATCAAAACAATATGAGAGGATTCCTGAGAATTTTTAAGTGTGTCAGCGGCAGGCTATTGAAAGGTTAAATCGGGTGTGTCAGCACCGAGGTGAATAGGACGAAATATACAGATATGGACTTCAGGGTTGCTATAAACGTATTGCTTATCTTTTGCGGTGGATCGGTCACTTCTTGGGCTTTGATAAGTTGGCTGAATAGAGAGGTTATGCCGAATAAGCATGATGGCAATTTTATTGTAATTGTCGGCCTCGTTGGATTGCTAATGTTCATAATAGGCTTCGCAAGCCAGCACACAATTAAAAGCAAGGAAAACTGACTTGAAATGTGTCAGTGGTGGGGTATTTAGGACGATATTATGAGGATGACAATAATTTTTATATTGCTACTAACAGTCACAGGATGTGATTGGCTATCTGACGAGTTTGAAGTAATTACTCTGGATGACTTAAATAAGCTCAAATGTGAATGGCAAGAACCTAAATCATCGCAATGGTTTTATATTGGCTCTGAAGATGGATACCACAAGTTCGTTCATAGTGACCTCCCTGGGGACAAGCTCTACGAAATAAAAACTTCAGAATTTACAATTGATAACCCTATGTATGTTTCAGGTAATAAAGTTAATTGGGTAATAATGCCTTGGGGTCCGACATACGAAGAATGTAAACAATAAGGTCCTATTCACCACGACTGATAGGACGGATTAAAGTGATATCCAGATTCTTAGATTGCAGGGGTAGCAAGAATCTCGCATTTCTGCCAGTTTCACACTCTTCAGACAATGCAACAGTATAAACAAGAAACACTTCTCTTTGACGTCCCACGATGATTGTGCAAGGCTTCTAAGTGTCTGATTTATTTAGGTATCTGAGAATCTAGAGGGGATACGACGAAAGATGACTGCAGGCCATCCATAACAAGCCAAGACTTCTGAGAAAGAAACAAGCGTGTTATTGATAGACACATTTAAGACGCTTATTACCGCAAATTTATGGCCACCCTGTGATCTAACTGGGTGGCCATTTCTGCGGCCGGAGGGCCTATAAACTTATGAGTTACTCAGATATCAGACATAGATTCACGTTCTTTTAGTAATTTCATTTCTTCGGAAATAATAGTTTCAAGACTTACGATTAAATTTTTTATTTCTTTTTCATTCGTGGACTCAGTAAAACCCATACTAATCATAATCTCACAAAGGTTCTTTAACCGTACGATACTCTCAACCATAAAGCCCTCACTTTATTCCAAAATTAATGGATATAATTCGATTATTAAAATCATTTTAAACAATTTTACCTATGGCTGACATTATATCAAGGCCCTAACCAATTTTCAATTCGCCAGTAGAATCAGTTAAATCGTTCCTGGCCGCATCATTTCCACATCGCAAGACTGCCGAGACGAAAAACGGCTTATTATTGATAGAGGTATGCGTGGATTTCTCAAAAAGATAAAATTGTGCACGCCCGTCACCATTGCCGAGGTCTATGGCAAACCTTTATCGATCCCCTGCTTGATATATTCGACGATCTTTGCCACTTCTTCGTCATATTCATCTGCATCGAAAAGGGAGCCTATCATTCCACCCAGAACCAGGCCGAAGAATTGCATGGTCTCATGTATTTTGTCTTGATCAAACTGGTGAGCAATCAGAGCCTTTTGAACGGATTTAGCAAGCTCAACATTGATTCGATTCTCGGTCTTTTTTTTCATAGATGATCTCCTTTATTAACCTGCCTCAGCAAAAGCACAGTGGCAGAAACGCAAAGGTCCATTCTTAACTCTATTCGGCTAAAAACCCCTCAGATGAATTGCCTTTATGATTCGCTCTAACGCGATCACATAAGCCGCCTTACGATAATTAAGTTCGTCACGCCGGGCCCGTGATTTAACCTCTTCCCAACTACGCTTGAGACGACGCTCCAACTCATCCATTATCTTCTGCTTTTCCCACTGATATCCCTGTCGATTTTGCACCCACTCCAAGTAAGAGACGGTCACTCCCCCGGCATTTGCCAAGATGTCAGGGATCACAACGACCCCTTTATCATTGAGGTTGGTGTCCGCATCACATGTGATCGGCATATTTGCTGCTTCGACAATCATCTTGGCCTTCACGTTTTCGACGTTGTCTTTATTGATGACACCGCCGAGAGCGGCTGGTATGAGAACATCAACATCAAGCTGCAGTAATTCATCATTGGTTATCTTTTTGAAATCACCACTACATTCCGATAATTTGCCGCCTTTTTGCTTATGATTGGCCATATCAACCAACCTGTCGATATCGAGGCCGACTTCATTGTAAAGTCCACAAGAGTAATCGGAGACCGCAATTATTTTTGTTCCCCGCTCATGTAAAAAGCGGGCAGCATTCGAGCCAACATTGCCAAATCCTTGAATAGCGGCTTTTGCCGCGCTTATATCAATTCCCAGTTCGTCAGCAGCCATTGAAGTTATCAAGGCAACCCCATAGCCAGTGGCTTCGAGTCGGCCTTTTGCACCGCCAAGTTCAATAGGTTTCCCTGTAGCAACGGCAAGGTTGAAAGCTTCGATAAGTGAAAATGCATCCACGATCCAGGCCATCTCGCGCGGTCCCGTTCCCATATCCGGAGCAGGGATGTCTCGATCAGGGCCAATGAGCATGGAAATCCTTTGAACGTAACGTTTGGTCAAGGTTTCCAGCTCATTGGATGAAAGTTGTATGGGATCACAGTCAATTCCTCCTTTAGCACCGCCGAAAGGCAAATCAAGAAGACTGGTTTTCCAGGTCATAATCTCTGCCAAAGCGACAAAATGTTCCAAATTGACCTCTTTATGGTAACGCAAGCCTCCTTTGAATGGCCCGCGGCTCTGGTTATGTTGAACCCGGTAACCGTAAAACAGGCTGCTTGAACCGTCATCACGCTTCAATGGCAGTTCGAAGCGAACCTCTCGATAGGGACTGCGCAGCAACTGCTGCATCTCCGGGTCAACCTCCAGATGTTCAAAAGCATCATTGAGAAAGCTTTCACAACTTTTACGCGGGGCTTTATTGTCGTTCATAAAGTCTCCTATGACTGTTGATGGGACTCTCGCAACAGTATTATTTTAAGAACAACTTCAGAGCCGGCGGTGTCATCAAGGTCGTGAAAATTGCCATAATCACTACAGCTGAAAACATGTACTCAACAACAAGCGGGATCGGTTCAGCCAAAGAAAAAACTCCTGCACGTAAGGCAATATCTGCAATGATCAATTCCACAGCACCTCGGGCATTCATGCCTATGCCGACCGATAAAGATTCATATTTCGACATGCCAATGCTGCGGGCACACAATCCCGCCCCAAAAACTTTGCCAATAGTTGCAATGGCAATCAAAGCTAATACAAACACAGGAATTTTCAGAAGGGCCTGCAAATCAAGATGCATTCCGATAGAGGCAAAGAAAACTGGTGCCAAAAAACCGTTTGTAATCCCCTTGGTTTTACTGAGGATGTCATTGTAAACATTCTCGGTAATTGTTCTTCTACGAAAAAACAATCCAGCTAAGAATGCACCGATGATGAAATGCATTCCCAATGCCTCCGCAAGCAAAGCGTAGGACATGGCTGCAATCAATAAAATGCTGAATTCGAACTCTTCGGCCTGACTTTTGCCTATGAATCTGCCGATCGCAGGAAAAAGATAATGGCCAAGGGCAATGGCCATGATGAAAAAAAGGATAATTTTCCCAAGCAACAGAGACATGGCCGCCACATCAGGAATACTGCCACTTTGCAGAAAGCTGGTCAGTATGGCGAGCAGTACAAGACTCAAAATGTCATCGATAACAGCTGCAGAAACGATCGTTTGGCCAACCTTGGTTTCCAGCTTACCAAGGTCCATCAGTGCTTTGATACTTACGGGAACCGCTGTCACGGCCATAACTGTTCCGAGGAAGAGGGCCTGTGCGTCCAAGATATGGGAGTCCGGCAATACCAGGTAAGCAAGCCCGAGTCCAAGCAAAAAGGGGAAAATCATGCCGCCGGTCGCTACCCAAAAAGCACCCTTTGAAGCCTTGAGAAGTTTAACTGGACTCAGTTCAATTCCACCAAGCAGCATGAGAAAGAAAATGCCGAGGTCGGTGATTGCCGTGAAGACTTCATTTTCAGACAATCCTGCCAAAACTGGAAAGGTCTGGTCATAATGGTGGACGACCAGACCAAGACAAATTCCGGATAAAAGTTCGCCCAAGAGGGCGGGTTGTCCGAAACGTTCTGAAATTTCTCCAAATACTCTGGTAACGATCAGGAGAATTAAAAGAATATAGATAATCGACATAAAATAATCCGTCTGTTAATCCACTGTTTGTGTGCCCCATCCTCATAAATACCAACGAACTTGGTCAGCCATACAAGTTTGTAAGCATGTTTGCCCGGGCAGAGCTACAGGCAACACCACTTACTAACAAAAGATAACTGTCAGAAAACTAAAGTTTGTTCAGTAAATGGCAGTCGTTGCCTGTGGCGGAACCGATACTGGGAAAAAGTGCGGAAAACTAGAGGACTTAAGACAGATGAAACATGGCGGTTATAGTGGCGCCTATATCAACTCGATCGATTTTGCAGGGTTGGTGGTGGATCGATCTTGATTTTGGTTGGAAAACAAAGGCTCACGAGACAATCTACGGGCTTACATAATTTTGAAGTCATAGAAAAAGCATCAAGCCATTTGCCTCATTGGTGTATGTTTTTATCTCAATGCTTGAGCCTTTTCGACTCCCAGTAAGTCGGTTCTACTTCGGAACTGTATCGTTCAACAAACTCTCCGACCTGCTTTTCACTCAAATGTACCGTCATCTTGTTGTCCAATTTGAGGGAGCCTTGGTGTTGTTCTGCTATCTGATGATATATTCGTTTCGCTTCATCCTCACTTTTGTGACATGCCTTGATGATCAAACTGACAGGGTCTAGAGTTTCTCGTGGATGCATTTTCGGCTCCTTTCTATCTTTATTTAAGTAATTGAAATCAGAGAAAGTAAGGCGGTTCCAGCCGCCTCAGCATTTCAATTATTCGAGTGTCAACCCTCAATTCAAGAGGGCGCTATTGTTAAACACTCTAACTCAAACTCAACGCATCATGGTCCGAAGCTTTCCTGGACCAACTCTTTTAACGTCCGGCCACAACAACTCATGTCCTTCTTGACCGCGTCCTCTTTGTGGTAAGTTGTCTTGCAGATTTCACAAACAAAACCTGATTTGGTCTGTAGTTCTTCCGATGCTTCAGAGAACTTGTCTTTGTAAGTGGTAGACATGTCTTTCTCCTTTAATAATAAACTCTTGTCATCAGGTTTGTCCCAACGGTCTTACCAGACCAATGGAACGTGTGACTTGGGATGCTAATGATCAAATTCTTTAAAAATTAAAGGTTACGGCCCAACCGACACAGGAATCCTTTCCTCTCTTTGTGTCAGAGGCTGATCACAACATCTCATCTGTTTTTTTTGTGCTTCTTCAAACGAATATCTGCTTTTGCATATCTGGCAGATATTGACGATCATCGTTTCGGTACTTTTGATAGGATCGTTCTTGGGGTTTGTCATTGTTGCCTCCTTTCTTCTCATCTTCAACAAGTGTGTCAATTATAATTGCCGACAGGATAAAGACTATGAGTCAAATGCTATTTCTTATGGTAGAAAAGTGCTCCCTTTTGGCTGTCAATATCACTAACATACTAAGATCTTGACGTTTTCAGGCTGCTTGTGTGATTTGTTATATGAGGGTAGGCATGATTGAGCTATATGCTTAAAGTAGAACCGTTTGAGAACCCTTGCGGCTATTGATGAGATGGTCTCCTGGATTGATTTCCCGGCCACGTTGCAACTTGAAGTATCTCTGTTAATTTTAAAATACGACCCTGCAACGAGAGGAAAACACTATGGGAACTCATTGGATTGATGAAGGTTGCATCAATTATAGTGCGTGTGCTGAAGTTTGTCCGGTCGATGCAATCAGTGAACAAAGTGAGGTCCACGTCATCAACATGGACACCTATTTCAATCATGACTTTCCCGGTGGAAACAGAATAAGCCCCCTTTTCATAGATGTTTTTGACATTTAGGAAGAAGGCTCACCAGTAATCAGGAAAACAATTATGGACTTTGAAAAAGCAATGCTGAATCCAAACAGCGAGTTTACTTCTCCTGAGGATGTTCTCAATCAGCAAGATATAACTCGTGAGCAGAAGATCAAGATCTTACGCCGCTGGGAATACGATGCACGTGAACTTGAAGTTGCAGAAGAAGAAAACATGGGCGGCGGTCCTCCAAGCATGTTGAGCGATATTCTGGCGGCCCTGCATCGCCTTGACTCAGAGATGGACTCTGAAAATTCACCCCCGACTAAGCAGGGGTGATAAGAGTAGAGGGCCTATGCAAATTTTACCTTTTTTTATCAGAGTGCAGTTGATGGCCCCAATGAGAACGGAGGCAGAAAAATCTTGTTGAATAAACTTCAGAACTCTGACCTTCTGCGCCAGGCATGTTATATCGATGGTGCATGGTGTGACGCTGACAATCAGACCACATTGAAGGTGGTCAATCCGGCGACGGGCGAAGTCCTGGGAGCCGTCCCGGCGATGGGCAGGGCAGAAACCTGTCGTGCTATTGAAGCGGCCAATAGAGCATTGGCCGGATGGCGGGACAAAACTGCCCAGGAGCGCTCTGAGCTGTTACGCCGCTGGAATGATATGCTGCTGGAAAACCGGGAAGACCTGGCATTATTGATGACCGCCGAACAGGGCAAGCCGCTGAACGAAGCACGAGGTGAAATCAGCTATGCTGCTTCGTTTATCGAATGGTTCGCTGAAGAGGGTAAACGAACTTATGGTGATGTTATTCCGACGCATCAGAAGGACAAGCGCCTGATAGTGATGAAACAGCCGGTGGGCGTTTGTGCCGCGATCACACCCTGGAATTTTCCAGCGGCAATGATCGCCCGCAAGGCAGGTCCGGCGCTTGCGGCAGGCTGTACAATGGTTGTCAAACCTGCTTCGTCCACTCCCTACTCAGCATTAGCTCTGGCTGAGCTCAGCCACCGTGCAGGAATCCCGCCGGGCGTCTTCAATGTTGTCACGGGACCATCAGACCCTATCGGCGTTGAATTGACTTCCCACCCTCTGGTGCGCAAGCTGACCTTTACCGGCTCGACTGAAACCGGCAAAAAGCTATTGGCTGCCTGCAGTGATACGCTCAAAAAAGTCACTATGGAACTGGGAGGCAACGCCCCCTTTATCGTCTTCGATGATGCTGACCTGGATGCAGCTGTTGAAGGCGCAATGGCGTCAAAGTTCCGTAATAACGGTCAGACCTGCGTCTGTACCAACCGTTTCCTGATTCAGGATGGAATCTATGAAGAGTTTACCCGGAAATTGGTGGAGGCGGTCGGTAAAATGAAGGTCGGCAACGGTTTCGAAGAGGACACCAGTCTGGGCCCATTGATCAATATGGATGCTGTTGAAACAGTTGAAAGTCATATTGATGACGCTCTTTCCAAAGGGGCAAATCTAGTCACCGGAGGCAAACGACACGCGTTGGGTGGCACTTTTTTCGAGCCGACAGTGCTTACCGAAGTGAATTTAGAGATGAGCCTTGCCTGCGAAGAGATCTTCGGCCCGGTTGCCCCCCTGTTTCGCTTTAAAACCGAAAAGGAGGCAATAGAACTGGCCAATGCCACCGAGTATGGTCTGGCCTCCTATTTTTATACCCGCGACCTGGCGCGTGGTTGGCGGGTCGGTGAAGCCCTTGAATATGGCATTGTCGGCCTCAACACGGGATTGATTTCAACGGCCGTTGCTCCCTTTGGTGGAATTAAAGAATCGGGTCTCGGCCGCGAAGGGAGTAAGTACGGCATCGACGCCTATCTTGAAATCAAGTATTTGTGCATTGGAGAGCTCGGCTAAAGCGATTTCCAGATCACGATTAATGTAAGAATTTTCGGCTATCGGGTTACAGATAACGTCTGACGGGCGCTCTCAACTCCGCTAGCCTTGATATCCAGGGCAAGGGTCGCCCTTGTTTTGTCTCCATCAAAAAATCCGCCAGAAGCAATCTGGAAAAATTATTCCTGTTTGCCCTTCTTTTTTGTTACGTCTGTAGATTGTTCAAGCCCTCAACTCTTGATCTTTCGAGCGATCTCCGCAACATGCTGCCCCTGGAAGCGGGCAATCGCCAGTTCATTCTCACTGGGTTGGCGCGAACCATCGCTACCGGCCAGAGTTGACGCACCATAAGGTGTGCCACCACTTATTTCATCCATATTCATCAGTCTTGCTTCGGAGTAAGGAACCCCGACAATAACCATCCCCTGGTGCAGCAAGGTGGTGTGAAAACTGGTAATGGTTGTCTCCTGACCACCATGCTGGGTGGCCGTTGAGGTGAAGACGCTGCCGATCTTGCCAACCAGTGCCCCTGACATCCAGAGCCCGCCGGTCTGATCGAGAAAATTGCGCATCTGCGCACACATGTTGCCGAAACGGGTGGGGGTGCCGAATATGACAGCATCGGCTTCGGCAAGATCGTCGACCACGGCAAACGGAATTTCTGCAAATTCTGCTCTTGCAGCTTTGGCACCGCTTTTCTCCAAGGCCTCTTCAGACACCAGTTCCGGGACCTGCAGAAGTTTCACTTCAGCACCTGAAACCTGACGCGCCCCCTCTGCTACGGCTTCGGCCATTTTGTAGACATGTCCGTACATACTGTAAAAAACTACATGAATCCTGGTTGTCATAATCTCACTCCTTTATCGCGATAAAGTTTTGCTGTGATCCTGCTGATTTTGGCAGGTTATGCTGCAATAGTAACAAGTTTATCAGGCCTGCCAGTTTTGCAAGTCATCATCCTGAGAAAAGCGCTGCGTTGAATTCAGGCTATACGGAAAGCAATTTGTCTTGAAGTTGATACAATGAACAGTAAGTTCGGAGAGCTTCCAGGAGTTAACCATGATTAAAGATAACCGTTGGATTCGTTATGCCATTATGGTGTTTTTTGCGCTATGCGTTCTGCTGGGTTGGTTACTAGTGCGCCCTTACCTGGGACAGACCAATCTTAAGACACTCACCAGCGCAGCCGGGATCAGCACAATCAAGGTCCCTCAGGGGTTTCGTGTCGAGTTATTTGCAAAGGGCCTGCAGGATCCTCGCTTTATTTCCTTCGGTCCGGACGGCGCCCTTTACGTCGCCGAGCGCGGCGCCAATCGCATCGTAACCCTGGTAGACCGCAATCGTGACGGTAGCGCTGATCAACAGACGACCTTTGCCGAGAATTTGCAGAGTCCGCATAGTCTTGCCTTTTACCAGGACGCCTGGTTTGTCGGTGTTCCCAGCGGGATCGTTCGCCTCAGAGACAGGGATGGTGATGGGTCGGCTGAAGAGCGCCAGGTGTTGATCAACGATTACCCCACAGGCGGACACAGCACGCGAACAGTGGCATTCCTGCCGGACGGGCGTATGGTGGTCTCGATCGGTTCGAGCTGCAACGTCTGCGATGAAAATGATCCGCGCCGCGCTGCCGTAGTGATTTATGACGGTCCGCAAGCCACAGGCGAGAAAGTTTTCGCCCGTGGCTTGCGCAATGCAGTCGGTCTGGCCATCCATCCTGACACCGGGGAACTCTGGGCGACTAACAATGGCCGGGACATGCTCGGTGACGACCTGCCGCCAGATGACCTCTATATCATCCGCGACGGGCTGGATTATGGCTGGCCGCGCTGCCATAGCGGCACCATAGAGGACCCGGATTTCGGTGGTCCGGACTCCTGCCGCGGCGTTGCCAAACCTGTCGTCAACATCCAGGCCCATTCAGCACCACTCGGCTTGGTCTTCTATACCGGCAAAAGCTTTCCCGCCAAGTATCACGGCGACCTGTTCATTGCCTACCACGGCTCGTGGAATCGCAGCACACCCACTGGCTACAAGGTGGTGAGATTACCCCTTGATGGCAGTGAACCGGGTCGGGAAGTGCAGGATTTTGCTACAGGTTGGCTGGATAAAAAGACAGGCCAAACGAGCGGGCGGCCGGTGGGGTTGGCGCTCGGTCCGGACGGTGCCTTGTACGTCAGCGACGATAAAGCCGGCATGATCTACCGAATCAGTCACCCGGGTGCATGACAGCAGGCATCCCTAGAGTTCTTCTCCCTCACGAAAAATCTTAATCGAGACAATTGTCCGTGATGATTTTGATGATGGTTGGTGACGAAAGGATATTCAGGTCGTCATATTGCATTCACCCGGGGGTGCAGGGGTCGATCTATTCAAAAATGATGAATTTTGAAAAAAGTTAAGGGACTTCAACCTTTACGTACTCACCCAGTAGAGTCATCCCGAACTTCGCTGCTCAACAACGCAATTCCGCGACCAGTGGGAGATGATCTGAAGCCACCCTCGCCAAACTAGATCGATAAGTGCTCTTTCCCACCAAGCACTCTGGCGGGTCGGCCAGAACATGGTCGAGCTGCAAAAGCGGCCAGCGTGATGGGAATGTGGCCGGTGAACGGATCGCACCAAACCGCCGCTGCAGCGAGCGTAACGGTCGCCCCCAGATGAACCATTCGTTGAAATCCCCCATCAGCACCATTGGCCTTCGCTCTTTTTGCGCGAGATGGTTACAGAGTCGTCGCACCTGCTCACGTCGCTCTGCGGGCCGCAAGCCAAGGTGAGTCACTGCGACTTGCAGTGGGCGCGCCTGCCATTCAAGCTCGACAATCAAGAGTCCGCGTGGTTCACGCTGCTTGAAACTGAGATCGTAGCGCTCCACCTGGAGTACCGGCAGTCGGGTCAACAGGGCGTTGCCGTAATCGCCGCGCGCGCGCTGCATGGTCGGCCCGGCGATCACCGTCAGCCCGGTCTGCTCAGCGAGAGTCTCCAGGTCGTCACGGCCTTTTTCGATCTGGTTGTCAACCTCCTGCAGCCCGATCACCTCGACCTGCAGCTGACGGACCACCTGCACAATCCGCGACAGGTCACGATGGCCGTCCCGGCCGATCGCCATGTGGATATTCCAGGTTGCCAGGCGGAGATTACGCTCAATCATGGTCACGCTCACTTTTTTTCAACAGCAATTGCTTGCCAACCACCAGTACCAGCACTCCGCCGACCATGGCCAATAACGCCAACCCCAAGGTCTCCCAATCAGGGTTACGTAAAGCCCGCTCCAACCCTTCTTCGAAGATCATAATCGCGAGAATTCCAGGACACATACCGACCACGGTGCCGATAATAAAGGACCGGGCTGAGATGAGGCTGGCTCCAGCGACCATATTGACGACAGTGAAAGGAGCGATCGGTACGACTCGTATCAGGGCGATGGTCAACCAGCCACGTCTCGCCAGCTTGCGTCTGAGCTGGTTGACTTTCTTTCCTGCCAGCTTCTGCACTGCGTCTCTTCCCAGCCAGCGGCCAAGCAGGTAGCTGGCCAACGGTTGCTGAGAAAAATCAACGCTGACGCTGGCAGGCCAGAGGTCCTTAGCCTCGTGTTCAGCTGTTGACAAACTTTCACCAGTGGCCCTTTCCCAGCGCCAACGAGCGAGCTCACCGAGCTCTTGTGCAATCTCTCCCGTAACCAGCATCTGCACATCATGCACCGGACCATATTGCGTATCATTATCACAACGCTGGGGGTGTTGAGGGCGATGCTCAGAGGTATCCCAACGGAAGCTGGCCAGATCAAAACCACCGACAAAGGCCAAATGATCATCGACCACAATAATCTTCTGATGTTGAGATGCCCCGGCCGGATGGCTGTCGTCCAGTTCGAAATGGACCCGCTCATGGGTCATCCATCCGATACTGAACAGCGACCAGAATTCTCGTTCAAGTGAGTAGAAAACTGCGAAGTCCCATTCCAGGACATAGATCTTCAGCTGTGGATTGTCACGAGCGAGGCGGTTGAGAAGTTGACCAAAGGTCTCCTCCTCTTCAGAGTCTCTACACAATCGGACTCGGCTATCGACGTCCCAACCGAGAATGTAGATCGACCGCTGTGCCGCCTCAAAAGCTTCGGAGACCGCACGGTAATAGTCTTCTCCATCAACCAGAAAGGCGGCCCGATCTGTGGTCATGACCTGCCAACAATTTTCACCGGGGTTGAAAAACGACTTTTGCTGCGGATTGCTGCTCATTTTATCTGCCATTCCGTTCATCAGGCTATACAGGCCCTGAGAGAAGAAGCCTTTCCGGCGCGTGTTGGTCATCGCTGCAGAGCAAGTTTACCCGACTCCTGAGCACACCACAGCATTCTGTATAACCATGTTGGAACTCATCTTGCTGGCAGCCATGATCTTCAGCTTCGTATTCGGTGTCTTTTTGCTGTGTCGTAATGGCCGAGACCAATTGGTCGAAATGGAGGGAGAATAACACCACACTGCACAATCCACCGTCAGTCCTCAAATGTCTTGCCATAATGTTTAAACAGGGCCAATTGATAGTCCCGACTAATCGTCTTATCCGGATCATATTTTGGCGCCCCTTTCACCAGTTCCCGCGGCAACCCGACTTGAACCCACTGCTGGCCCAAGTCGATCTGCTCCACCCAGGCCGGAGAGATCAGCACATGTCGGCCCGGAAGCCAGGTTCGTGTATCGATCTCAAGATAACGGACTGTCCACTCCTTAACATCAAGAATAAAATCCTCGACATGGCCAACTCCAGCGTCTGCGGTTTGCAAACGATACCCTGAAACTTCATTACTACTACGCAAATGGGGATGCTCCGGATTTTTAGGCAGCTCCGATTGAACGAAGGGCGGGACTGACGGTGCCCCCTGAAAGAGAGGGTCGGTCGTCCAATAGGGCTCCCAAGCAAAAAATCGATAGTACTGTTGCTGATAGTGTTCTGAAACCGGTTGATTTGCGTCGACGGGCGGAGCCTGTTCGATCTGCTCTCGAGACATATCGACTATAATGGTTTCTTTTTCGTCATCGATTTTTTTGATCACCTCTGGGACCAGAAGCACTTCGCGTCCCAGCAGCCAACTACCGGTGCGCACCACCAGAAAGAGCACTTGCCAGCGCCGATCATCAAAATAGACCTGCTGCAGACGACCGATTTCATCATCACTGGCCTGAAAACGATACCCTGTCAGGTCACTCAGCTTTCGCAATTCCCGCATTTTATACTCCTTAATCTGAGGCTTACGTTTATTAAAAGCATAGCAACGAAAGGTCGATTCTCAAGTATCCGCCCGGAACAACTCCGTTCTGGTGCACTTTTCACTGATCTTGGGGCGGGTCACCAGTCATTTCGTAGCAGCCTTCTGAGAAAGACAAGAGTAATGATTCGGATAGGCGAGAGCTTCATGCAAAGCGTTCAGGGTATGTCAGCGGGAGGAGTGTTCTGTCGAGGTTCAATTCAGGGTTGCTGACCATGCTTCTTTAAGCAGAAGACAAGGGCCACCGACAAAACAAGGAGGTGAGTCGTTGAGTGAACAACCAGGGGCTTGCACCTGTGGTATCTCGGCGGCAGCATAAATTGAGTGTTCGTTCAAAGGGGCACAAGACAATCGATGTAAATCACAGCATTTGTTCGGGGTCTTTAGCAAAGTCCTCTTGGTCTAGAATCCCGATGCGTATTGCGTATTGTGCCATTTCAACAGGATTATCCAAAGACAGTTTCTTCTTAATTGACATCCTGTGTTTTGCAACTGTTTTAGGGCTGAGACAGAGAAGCTCTGAGATCTCCTGTGTGTTCACACCGTTTGCAATCAACCGAAAAACCTGCTTCTCACGGTCGGTCAGTTTTTGGTATTCACCCAGAGGATCTTCTTCCAGCTCACGATGTTTCAGGTAAAAACCTATAATTGCAGGACTCAATTCCGGACTCAGTATGTATTCATCCATATTGATCCGACGGATTGCATTCACAACCTCCTCCATAGGGGTGCTTTTCAGTAGATAACCACGCGCCCCCGCCTTTAATGCCTGAAGGACAAAAACTTCATCTTTTCGATCAGTGTAAATGATGATGGCAATATCCTGATTCTCTTCATGTAAAATCCGAATCGCCTCTTTCCCGCTTACGCCTGGTAAAGCTAAATCCATAAGAACCACATCAAGTCGCGTTTGTCTCATCTTGTCGAGACAATCCATAACATTGTCGGCATCTGCCAGAATATTGATATCGGGATATTCTGCAAAGAAACTTTCCAACCCCTCTTTAACGACAGGCTGTTCATCAAGAATCAGAATGTTTCTTACTTCCATGAGTACACCCACAAAAAACGAATTAGTTTGTATCGTCGGACACCTTCTTACAGGCTTTCGTCTCGACTCTGAAAAGCGATTTAACTCTAACATCTTATATTGATTTAACAAAATGGAATGAGATCTTTGCTACCCCCAGGAGTAGCAAACATCTCATAGACGAGTTCCTTGCGAGTGATAAAGTGTTTCAAACAAAAGAGAAAAAGAGGAGAACGTTATGTCGACCAAATATTCTGACAGATTCACTGAAGCATCTAGAGAGTTGCAGGATAAGTCTGGCTTTATCTGTGAAAGATGCAACAAAACTTATGTTAGAGATGAAGCCGTCAAGCAGGAAATGACTTGTTGCAATCGGACCATGAAAGAGCTGGTACAAGAAAGCTTCGGTCCCTAAAAATAAAGCAGCGAAGTTCGTTATTTCCGCAGCTCATTAATGTCGTAAGACGATCAGGCCAACTACAGGCAAATTTGGTGTGCACCGCATTTGTCTTTAATGAACCGAAAGAGGTGAATGTTATGAATAAAAAACAAGCTTACGAAGAGAAATTCAAAGCTCAGCTTGATGAACTGAATGCCAAGATTGATGTTCTAAAGGCAAAAGCAAAACAATCCGAGGCATCTTTGAAGGCAGATTACTATGAAAGTATTGAAGATCTGCTTAAGAAACGCTCAGAGGCTCAAAGCAAACTAGAAGCCCTTCGAGAGGCTGGGGATGATGCCTGGGAAGACATGAGACAAGGGGTTGAAGAATCGTGGGCTACCTTTGCCGCGGCAGTCAAGTCAGCAGTATCGCGTTTTAAATAGTTTGCAACAAAGTTGTTGTCTCAAATACCACAAGAACTCCGCAGTAAGGAGATCCATCATGAGATCAAAAACATTATGTTGCAAAGGAATGTTCGTTTTGCCTGCCCTTATTCTATTGTTTGGGGGGACTTCAGTGGCCATAGCAGCGCATCATGAGGACCAAAAGACTACGGCCTCTGATGTTAAAGAGGAGGCTATGGAAACTTATGATGTATTGGAAAGCTATACCCTTGAGCAGCGTAATGAAGCAATGGATGTTGCACAGAAGAAGATTGATAAACTTGATAGCCGAATTTCTGAAATGCAGAAAATTGTCGATGATAAATGGCAGGACATGAGCAAGGCAACACAGAAAAAAACCCGTGAAACCCTGAAAAGCCTACGTAAGAAGCGTGAAGATCTTGCAGAGTGGCTTGGTGGAGTACGCTACAGCTCGAAGGAGGCCTGGGAAGAGGTAAAGAAAGGCTTTGCTGACAGTTACAACCGGATGGAAAGAGCCCTCAAAGAGGCCAGTAAAGATATAACCAATAAGTAAACGGATTGATTCTAAATTGAACCCCCAGAAAATAATTATGAAAGGATTAAACATGTCATTTACAGAAAAAAACCGACTGGATACCAGAGATTCTTTTCCGCAGATATCATTGACTTCCATCACAGGATATACCTTTGAACTGCCGAACGAGTTCTCTGGTTCCTGGGGCATAGTGCTGTTGTATCGTGGCGAGTGGTGACCTTTTTGTCGTCAGCAGTTAGCTGACTTTCAAAAGTTCGCTGAAGATTTTACAAAACTGGATGTGCGTATATTGGCTGCCTCTGTTGACGGCATTGAGGATGCTACAAAAATAGTAAAAGATAATCAGCTGACTTTTCCGGTCGCGTATGGGCTGGATGAAAAAGAGGTTTCCTCTGTAACTGGGGCCTTTTATGAGGAAGACAAAGGGTTTATTCATGCAACCGGTTTTCTTTTCAACCGCGAAGGAACGATTATTGTTGTCTCTTACAGTACCGGAGCAATAGGACGACTGAATCCACAGGACTGTATAGCGCTTATAACTTATTTGCAGGCCGAACAAGTCAAGGACTAGCGAGGAATTGATCTGCACTTTGAAATTAAAGCTGTTCCTTCAGTATTGGTTGAATTCTGATCTATACAAAGATGAAATGATTAAGGAAGGAGTTTATCTCATGTTGCCAAATCAGAAAAACAAACTCAGAATAATTGTGGCAGGACTGGTTTTTATGGTGTTGACTTTTGCAGTGCCGGCAATGGCGAAGAACCCATACTCTCACGCCAACAACACCTGGATTACCCTCAGCGGCGAGGTTAAGAGTGTTACCGCGGATTCATTTATACTTGATTTCGGCAATGGTTTGATCACCGTGGAGATGGATGACGGTGATCGTGACGGGGATGCCTACAATCTTACTCCCGGCGACAAGGTAACGGTTAATGGCATGGTTGATGACGATTTCTTTGAAAAGACAACTATTGAAGCCAGCAGCGTTTACGTCGAGAAGCTCGGAACTTACTTTTTTGCCAGCGCTGCCGATGAGGAAGATCCCTACATCGAGTTTGTGACCCCCGTAATTGTTTCGTCAATTACGGTACAAGGGATCGTCACCTCTGTTGATGAGCACGAATTCAAAATCGACAATGCTTTAAGGACAGTAACCGTCGACGTCGAGAAAATGCTCTACAACCCGTTGGATGACAAGGGTTATCAAAAGATTAAAGTCGGCGATATTGTCCGTGTTCGAGGAACCATGGATAAATCGTTCTTCGAACGCAATGAAATTTCCGCCCAGAATGTTACCAAGCTCTACGACTGATGTTATTTCTCATCAGTTGATAAAGCCCTGCTTCTGCGTTCCGGATTTATTTAAGCCCTTTCGCAGGGCTTTACTTTATTCTGCGAGGTCATAAAGATGGCACAATCTCTTTTTACAACCAGTTCGTCCGAGTACAACAGTGAAAAAGAACTGCCTAAGCTACGCTGGCTCGGTATCTTCTGGATTATCTTAGGCGTAGTGGCAATCACAACTGCCTTCGTAGCAACAGTTGCAACAATGTTGATTTTAGGCGTGTTGTTACTAATGGCCGGAGTTGCCCAACTTGCGCAGGCTTGGTCTTTCTCTAATCCCGATCGCACCTGGGAATTCTTAACCGGTCTGATCTATCTTCTGGTGGGAACCCTGTTAGTTATTGATCCTGTTAACGGGGCAATCGGCCTGACCTTTCTGATTGGCATCCTGTTGCTTCTCAGGGGTGCAGTGCAACTTGCAATGGCAGTTACGGGACGAAGCTTCGGCCGCCCGCCGATATGGCTCTTTATCGGCGGCCTGCTAAGCCTTCTTCTGGCAATTCTCATACTCGTCGGTTTACCGGGAATAGGAACCTGGGCCATTGGCGCTTTGGTTGGGATAGAACTTCTTCTGGGCGGTATGGTATTGCTGTTAACGCCAGGTGTAATAATTAATGAAATGTGACACGAGGCAGGTACTTGATTAGTCCTTATGAAGTGATAGCCTTTACATTAATTAAAGCTAACGCCTAAGGAGGAGCCCATGTCCAAGTCAAAAACCACCCGCTACCTGATCCTGGCAATAATTTTATTGCTCGGTGTCTATTGGGTCGTTGCTTCTGCAAGCCCTGTAGCAGAAGCAACATACCCAAATGCAAATTTTCTTATTTCTGCCGCGGAGCTGAAACAGCGTATAGCGAAAGAGCCACTTGTTGTCATCGATGTTCGCAGCGATGAATATTTTGATGGAAAAATGATCGCAGGCGCTATTCGCTTACCATGGGACAAATTCCGCCATGACAGCGTTGCCGAAAACATGGGTGGGTTGTTTGTCGGCATCGACAAGGCCCAGCAAATTCTTGGTGAACATGGCGTGTTCCGTAACGACAAGGTGGTTCTCTATGACTCGGTTGCGAGAGACGGCGGTGCAACCGCATCATACGTATTCTGGGTTCTTGATATGCTCGGTCATAAGGAGTTTATGATCCTTGAGCGCGGCATAGATGGATGGATGGATGTCGATGGTACGATAGTCAATGAGCCAGACCAACGCGAACCTCTGCTCTATCAGGCTCCCCGTGCAGAAATCGAACTGCGCCGGTGGGCGGATGAGAAATTTATCTATCCCCGCCTGGGAGATCCCTACTACCAGATTATCGATGTTCGCTCCCAAGGTGAATATCTTGGCGAAAAACTAAATACAACGCTGGACAAAGCCCCCCTGAAAGCGGGACATATCCCCGGTGCCTACAATATCAATTACGAGCTTAACTGGACAAATCCTGAAACCAAGGCGATTAAAAGCTACAACGAATTGATCGACTTGTACCGCGGGATCAACCCTAATCATGCAGTCATTGTCTATTGTCACTCGGCACGTCGTGGTTCCTTCGGTTATTTTGCCCTGCGCCTGATCGGTTTTGATGATGTCATGCTCTATGACAATTCCTGGTTCGGTTGGGGCCACCCTGACCGATTCTACCCGGTCGAAACAACAGCCAATACTCCTTCCGGTACCAGCCTGCCTGCCGTAACCAAAAAAGCCACCGGAAAAGTCGACAAGAGCATGCCTTCAAAAGCGGACAAAGAGCCTCAAAAATCCGGGCAGGGCCCGGCCGGGAATAAAAGCGGCTATATCTCTTGCGGAGGTTAATCATGAGTCAACAAGATACTGGTAAATACTGGCCCATACTCCCCAGCGCCCTCGCTCTCGCCGGGGTCATGGTTTTTATCTTCGCAACCTTCGGTCCGCCCGCGTCATCAAGTGGTTTTGTCACCACCCTGAAAGGCTTCTTCCTGGAGTTTTCTCCGGATTATGCTGCGAACAAAGCTCACTACAAAATGATGCCTGGACCGGGCTCATGGTTGATGGCTTTCGTTCTGGGAATGGCTATTGGCGGTTTTTTTGCCGGTCGCACTTTCCGCGGCACAATTGAAGATGTCCCAGAAGCCTGGCAGAAGCGCTATGGACCAAGTCGTTTCAAACGTTATGCTGCCACCTTTACCAGTGGATTCCTGATCCTTTTCGGTGCACGCCTGGCCGGAGGCTGTACCCTCGGACTTTTTCTCTCGGGATCCACGCAGCTGGCCATCAGCGGCTTATATTTCGGCGTAGTAATTTTTGCGGTGGCCATGGTAACTGCCCGCATGATTTATACAAGAGGAGGATCTCATGAATGAAGTCTGGCTGGGGCTCGGCTCGGGAGTCGCCTTTGGTTTTATTATTCAGCGTGTCGGCGCCACAAATCCGCAGAAAATGGTGCTGGCGCACTTGATGAAAGAGCGCCACATCCCGCAATTCATGCTTTTAGTGGTCATGTTTGCTGCCGTAGGTCTGTTCGGGCTGGAAGCAGCCGGGATTGGCATCACGCGGGTTTTACCGACGAGTCTGGTTGCAACCGGACTTGGAGCCGTCATTTTCGGGGTTGGCTGGGGACTTTCCGGTTACTGCCCGGGCACATGCTGGGCAGCAGTCGGTGAAGGTCGGATGGATGCGGTTTTTGCCTTGCTCGGGGGGCTTGCCGGAACGGCCTTGTTTGCGCAGCTCCATGAAACGCTTATCCCCGCCCTCTATATGCCGACAAATCTTGGCCAACTCACACTTACTGACTGGTTGGGTAGCCCAGCACTGGCTCTTGTAGGTTTGCTGATTCTATTTGGTGGCGGCGTTTTCCTGATTGGTAAATTCTGGGACACGCAGAATGATTAGAAAGCTGCTCTTTTGTTTATTATCCTTTTTATTGGTCAGTTGTAGCACAAGTGACCGGCAGGAAGCGCATCCGGAAGTGCCGAGAGGTTATTATAGTCAACTGGAGTTTGTACATAATGGCCAACAGCTTGGTTTCGGCCCGTTTGTCGGCTACTACTTCAAGCCAGTCATTTTTGACGACATGGAGCGCCTGCATTTTATCTGCTACAACGAACGTCAGTTTTACAGCGATGAAATCCCGGCCAATGAGCGTCTTTTCGAAGGGGAAGCTGTGATGACCACGCTTTCGGACAACACTCCGATGCCGGACGCGCAACAACGCATCAATCCGGTGTTTCTCAAGCAAACGCCTGCAGGTTGGTTGGAAACACGCCCCGAGCCCAAGGAGAAGTTCGTTCATTTCCATTCTGCGTACAATCAGAGTGGAGCGGTCTATACCGGCTACTGGCTACAGCACAGTGCGACTCAGGAGTTCACCTACAATATGGGCGGACGTGTAGATAAAAGTAGCCCACTGTACCATCAAGCCAAACCGGGCGAAGAGAGCAACTTCCCCGGTATTGTCGAGTTCGATTATGGACCAGATTATCAATAAACAATAAAAAACACAGGAGGTAAAAGATGGCAAATGAAGGCTACCATGAACCGGTTAATGATCTTTCCGAACAAACTCGCGACATGCACCGGGCGATTGTCTCGCTAACGGAAGAGCTGGAAGCGATCGACTGGTACAACCAACGGGTTGATGTTTGCAAAGACGACGAGTTGAAGGCGATTCTTGCCCATAACCGGGATGAGGAAAAAGAGCACGCAGCTATGCTCATTGAATGGATTCGTCGCCAGGACGATTCTTTTCACGACGAGTTGAAAGACTATCTCTTTACGGATAAGTCCTTATCCCATGATTAAACTCTATCTATCTTTCAAGTATCGATTTTATCCCTAAAATTCAGTGGTAGGGTTAAAACTCATATTTGAAAAGTGTTTTTGTCGAAAATTCAGCTATAGGAGGTAAAAATGAAAGGTAACAGCAAGTTAATAGAGGCTCTCAATGAACGTTTGGTAGATGAACTTGGAGCAATTAATCAGTATTTTGTCCATGCAGAGATGTGCGAGGACTGGGGCTATGACACCCTTAAAACGGCAATAAAGAAACGTTCGATTCAAGAAATGAAACATGCCGAAAAACTGATTGAACGCATCCTCTTCCTTGATGGTCAGCCCATGGTTTCACAGCTTGGTGCGATCACAATCGGCAAGAAGGTTGAAGATATGCACAAAAAAGACTGGGTCGCTGAAGATGATGCTATCAAGAAATATAATGAAACGATTCGGCTTGCCGTAGAGGTCGGAGATAATGGTACCAAGACAATGCTTGAGGAGATTTTAAAGGACGAAGAAGAACACATTGACTGGTTGGAAGAGCAGCAGAATCAAATTGGCCAGATGGGTATTCAGTGTTACCTGGCTGAGCAAATGGGTTAGACAAATTTTTGCAGGTGAGCAGCAAGAGGCAACAATTATGTAAGGGAGAAAATTATGGGAACACACTGGATTGATGAAGGGTGCATAAAGTTGTGCTGCATGTGCAGAAGTTTGCCCCGTAGAAGCGATTAGTGAACAAGGCGAAGTTCATGTAATAGACAAGGAGACCTGTACTGACTGTGGGGCGTGTGATGAGGTCTGCCCCGTTGATGTCATCAAATGGGATACAACAGCCTGAAACCGTATAAAAGGAGTCGCAAAACCTGTCCCAAGGAGTATTTTTTTTGGATTTAAAAAGGCAATAGTGAATCCCGCTAGCGAATCTGCTTATCCCCAGAATGTCATTACAGAACAATCACTTACACAAGAGCAAAATATACAAGCCATATGGCCTTGGTAATACCATGTAATTGAACTGGAGGTTGCAGAAGAAGAAAAAACATGGGAGGCGCTCCCCCAAGTATTCTGAACGAAATATTAGACACCCCGCATACACTAAAAGCTGAATCAGATACTAAGTATTCGGCGCCGACAAAACAGTGCGGTGAATAGCTGAATCAAAAACTTAATGATCATGATGATTAGGCCCCGCAGAGGAGAGAAGATGTCACACGCAAATATCGAATACACAACACTGGGGATAAGCGATATTAAGGTCAGCAAAGCTGTCTCGGTACTTGGGCGATTGGCGCATTCTTTTTCATGATGATGCGCAAAGGTGGTTGTTGCGGCAGTCATGGCCACAAAGAACAAAAGCAAGAAAGCAATGAAAGCAGAATCGAGCACAAGTAGCAGAATCATTAATAATGTGCCTGTTGTTTCCTATGAAAGCAGACAACAGGCCTCTCAACAAGAGGAGTTCATCATGAAAAGAGTATTGTTCACCGCTGTATTGGTAAGTTTTTTCATCGGCACCACCGTCATCTCCAGTCTGGCCGCAGCCGGGCATGAAGGACACCACCCCACTGAGGCGCAGTCTGCTGCGACAACCACCTCCCCGGGGATGATGGGACAACAGGGGATGATGGGACAACAGGGGGTGGCTCAGATGCCCTGTATGAATGAGCAAGGCACAGGCTCCAAAGCACAGATGATGGGAATGATGGGTAATGGCATGGGTGACATGATGGGCGCAGGAATGTCCAATATGATGGCTGGCGGGAAAATGGGGATGATGGAGCAGCACATGGCGCACATGTTCTACCTTGACAGGGCCACTGAGCTGGGGCTTTCCGCAGATCAGATAGGCAAGCTCAAGGCGCTTCACACGGAGTGCCGCACTGATAACATCCGCAATGCAGCCGAAGCGAAAATAGCCCGTCTGGAGCTGGCTGACCTGCTCGCCACTGACAACTGGCCGCAGAAAGACGCCGAGGGTCTGGTTCGCAAAGTACAAAAACTGGAAGGCGATATGCAGGTCCGACATCTCACGGCCCTAAGCGCAGCACGCAAAGTGCTGACCGCCGAACAGTTGCAGCGGGCCAACACAAACGGTGGTGCCGGGAATCTGGAAAGTCTGTTT
>JAGXHM010000051.1 GCA_024636155.1 Deltaproteobacteria bacterium | reverse complement strand
CTGGTGTTTTTCGATACATTTGGCCACCACCATGTGCAAGGGTTTTTAAAGTAACCGCTTGATTTCCGTGCACATTTTAACGCAAAAACGTCTAAATAATCAAGTGATTTCAGCATGTTGGACTATTTTCAGGAAGCCCTATATAAGGAAGAATACTGCCAGTTAGCCTTCCAGGCATTGCAGATGATCGCGGCTGGTGAGAAAAAACCCCACAATCAGGAGGCTGGTTGTGGGGTAAGGATTAAGAAGTTTTCTTGTGGTTACGCTTATATTAGCAAAAGACAAGCCAATAAATTTCAGCCGGTAAAAATTGGGAAAGTACCAAAAACTCGTTTTTTATTCTTAATCGCTTGGTGGAAAGACGTTTGGTACGTGCCCAATTTTGCCACCTGAAAGGCAACAAGAATGAAATCAACAAAGCTTCCGCTTTTCGTAAAGTATTAACAATATAAGTGTTCAGTTGTGATTTAATTCGTCTCGTCTGACACTTAAACTGCCGGGCTAACTTTCCCCGTCATCAAATCGATATTTATTCTCACAACCTTGGTTTCGCTATCGATTTTCTCGATATACCTATGCCCGTCCTCGACAAACTCCGACGAATATTTTTCGACCAAACCTACCAGAGCCTTGTATTTCTCTTTCTCATACACCACCTCAGCCCTGCCGGTAACAATCACGCTTTCATATTCTGTCGTGAATTCCGCCGGCAACACTTTAGTCCGACCAACCACACAAAAAGAGACTTTATCGTTAAGAATCAGGTTGTCGAGTTTATGGCCTATCAGGGCACAATGGAAGTAGAGACAATTATCATTTAGAAAATAATTCAACGGCACGCCGTAAGGCTGTCCATCACTATCAACAGTCGACAGGACACCGAACTCACTTTCAAGAAGGATCTTCACAGCCGCATCGTTTGATAACGCTTTATCACTTCTTCTCATTACATATCTCCTTAGCAGCCTTCACGTAAACTCTGGTAAGAGGTAAAATACGCCCGGTATCCAAGTCTCAGGATCAGGAACGTGGTTAAAGACACACTACCTGTAATCGCACACATGATAGCGATCTGATATTTGACCGCAATTAAGGGTTCAGTTCCAGAGATAATTTGTCCTGTCATCATACCAGGCAGAAAAACCAGCCCCATGGCAGCCATAGCATTGACAGAGGGAATCAATGCCGCACGGAAAGCGCTACTGACGGCTGGTTCCGAAACAGTCTGGATGCTGCCTCCAAGGCAGAGCGCGGTTTCAATCTCGTCCTGCCGTTCACGAAACTCCGCAGCCAAACGCTCTACCGCCAAGCTCGCACCGGTCATCGAGTTACCGATTATCATGCCCGCCAGTGGTATCAAGTAACGCGGATCGTACCAAGGCTCCAGCCCAATCACCAGAGAACAGAAGAAGAAGGTCATGACACCACAACCAAAGAGGATTGCAGTACCAACCACACGGTAGAAATGCGGCATTTTCATCTTCATCCTGGCACCGATGGTCTGCACCGCGAAACCGACCATCACGATCAGGATTAGTAGGACCGGCAGGGCCGTTTTCAGGGCGAAAATCAGATGCAGAACGTATCCGACCACGAGCAACTGGACAAACATACGCAAACCTGACCAGAAAAGATCTTTACTCTGACCAGCCTTGAGAAGATGCGCCAAGCCAATGCTCATCAGCAACAGGCTGTAAGCTGTGACCAAGTCCCATAGGCTGAGATCGATAATCGTCGCGCTCATCCTGGCGTCTCCCGGTTTTCGCTTGTCTCTGACAACAGGAAGGTACGGGCAGACTCCGTTGTCGGGTTGTTTAATATCTGAGAAGTAGCGCCATCCTCAATGACAGAACCATCTATCAACAACGCGACGCGGTCTGAGCAACGCTCAGTTAAGCGCAAATCGTGAGTAACAAGAATAATTGCCAGATTTTTCTGCCTGGCAATTTCGCGAAAGGTTTTCGCCATCAAATCGGCCGTTGGTCGATCCAGCGCACTCGTTGGCTCGTCAAGCAGTAGAGCCTGACAGGGTCCTGCCAGGGATCGCACAAGGCAGACCCTCTGTTGCTGGCCGATCGAAAGTTTACGGGCATCGCGATCAAGCCAGGACGGGCTGACCTGACAGAGTTCAAGAAGCTCTTGCAGAGCAGAATCGTTAAAGTCTGGTAATTGTGTCTGGCGGAGTCTGGCAGAAGCTTGAAGATTGTCTAAAACGGTGCCGGAGAAAAGGAAGGGCTTTTGTGCAACTAGAGGAATGCGCGCACGCAATGTCGGCGGGTCTATGGTCTGGATGTTCTTGCCCGCGAGCAGGACTTCACCGTTGTCAGGCTCCAGCAAATGATTGAAAAGTCGCAAAAGGGTGCTTTTGCCGCTCCCAGATGGTCCGACGACAGCAAGTATTTCTCCCTCGTCGACGCCCAAGGTTATTCCCAGCAACACACGCTGCAAGCGGCCCTCTTCTATTGGACGACTAACAGTGACCTTTCGCGCTTCCAGGAAAGGTACAATACGGCTCATGAACCATCACCCTCAGCATTCAGCAGACGCAGGACCTCCTTCATATCTTCCCAGACATCGCGCTTGCCTTCCGGGTTACTCAGCAGATAGGCAGGATGATAGGTCGGCATAAGGGGAATCCCTTGGTATTGTTGCCACTCGCCGCGCAAACGACTGATCGGCTCCTTGGTTTTAAGCAGGCTTTGCACAGCAAAGCCACCCAAACCTATGATCACCTGCGGTCGGATCGCTGCGACTTGACGAATCAGGAAAGCCTCACAGGTTGTCACTTCTTCCGGAAGGGGCTCACTGATATTCGGTGGATGACACTTAAGCACATTACAGAGATAAACTTCTTCACGCTGCATCCCCATTGCCAGCAGGATTCGATCGAGCAACAGACCGGCTTCGCCGACAAAAGGCTCGCCCTTGAGATCCTCTTCACGATCGGGAGCTTCGCCGATCAAAACCAGCCGCGCATTTGGATTGCCAACGCCGTAAACCATCTTGGTGCGGGACGCGGCAAGACCACAGCGCTGACAATCACCCAGTTCGGCGCGAATAATGTCAAGACTCCTCTCAAAATCCGCATTCGTCTCAAGGGACTGTTGACCCTTATTGACATCAGGCAAAGCCGCGGCTTGACTCTCTATGCCGAGATCAGACAGGTACTCAAACTGGCTGCGTGCCAAAGCCAAAGTTTCGCGGATTTCATTTATGAGTTGTTCGGACATATTTGACTGATAAAATCTCTCTGAAGGTGTATTATTTTAGCAGCCTATCAGATTGTCAGGGCTGAAGCGAAAAAAGGACGGTACACTTATTCGATGAAATGGTTTATCTCTGTTACCTTGACATGTATCCTTGCTCTCTTGCTCTTCCCGTCTGATGCCTTGGCCTGGGGGATCGGTGTCCACTTGCAAACCGGCGCCTGGATTCTCGACAACCTGGCCCAACTTCCTGATCCGATACGCACCTTGTTATCTGCGTATCCGAACGACTATCTTTACGGCTGTATCAGCGCCGACATTACCCTGGGGAAAAAATACACGCACTACCTGAAGCACTGCCACTCGTGGCGCATGGGCCGCAAGATACTCAAACGCGCCACCACTGAAAGTCAACAGGCTTGCGCTTATGGTTATCTCAGCCATCTGGCCGCTGACACTGTGGCCCACTCGTACTTTGTGCCCTTCAAGTTGATTCGAACCTACAATACGGTATTCCTCAAACATACTTATTGGGAAATGCGTTTCGAGGGCCATGTCTCCCCTGAAACCTGGCCTTTGGCGCGTTCGATCGGTCGAAAAAACTTCTCGGAGAATGACAAGCTTTTACGCAGCGTCCTGGCCGACACGATCTTTTCTTTCGCGACCAACAAAAGGCTCTTCAACTCACTATTACTGTTAAATCGACTACAACAATATCAGAAAGTGTTGCGTTCACTCGCCAACGCACCAAAGTGGGCGATCACTCCCAAAGATCAGGAGGATTACCTCGACCTGACCAACAAGGCGACCCTCAGTCTATTACAAGATTTGGACAACAGCCCCTTCTGTAACGCTGACCCAACCGGTGAGCGAGCTCTGAATACTGCTGGCATGATCCGCAAAAACCTGCACATGCTCTGGCTAGATGGTCGATTGCGTGAAAGCGACGCCGATCAAATGCTCGCCGTTTTCAAAGGCAAGCTCAAGGAAGGGATCTGTCGGCCAGATGACCTGTTAACCCTGCTTTCAGAAGCCTAGCAGTTTTGCGGCAACAACGCTGTGGCCCTGTCCAACAGAAGATCAGCGACTTCTGCCTTGGTCATTTGCGGCAGCTCTTCCACATGACCGTCAGCACTTAGAAAACGCACGATGTTCGTATCACCATTGAACCCGGCACCTTCTTGCGTCACATCATTGGCGACAATCATATCAAGATTCTTGCTCGCCAGTTTCTCACGGGCATGTTTCAGCAATTCTTCCGTCTCGGCAGCAAAACCAATCAAGACACGAGAGCCTTTCTGCTGACCAAGTTCAGCCAGGATATCTGGATTGCGCTGCAGCTCTATCGTCGTGGTCTCAGTACTGCCCTTTTTCACCTTCTGGTCACCACGCACCACTGGACGAAAATCTGCAACGGCAGCAGCCTTGATGATGAGATCAGCCTGACCAGCCATTTTCATGACGGCCTCATGCATCTCTCGCGCACTCACAACCTGAATCGTTTCCACCCCTTTCGGTTCGTGCAAATTGACCGGACCTGAGATCAGGACAACCCTGGCACCACGGTTGCGAGCGGCGCAGGCGACAGCATATCCCATCTTGCCGGACGAGTGATTACTGAGGAAACGGACCGGATCGATCTCTTCGCGCGTTGGACCAGCCGTCACCAGGACCGTTTTACCTGCCAGATCGTTGTTGCCTAGCAGCGCCCTGGCAGAGTTGAAGATCTCTTGAGGATCAGGCAACTTGCCCTTCCCTTGCCAGCCACAAGCCAGCTCACCGTAGGCTGGCTCAACAAAATGATAGCCGAGGTCCTCCAGCTTTGCATGGTTCTCCTGGTAGATCGGGTTCTCCCACATATTGCTGTTCATGGCCGGAGCAAAAAGGACTTTAGCCCGAGTTGCCATAATTGTGGTCGTCAACAAATCATCAGCGATGCCGTTGGCCACCTTACCGATAAGATTAGCCGTTGCCGGGGCAACCAGGATCAGATCTGCACGATCAGCAAGTGAGATATGGCCTATTTCCTGTTCCTGGATGAGACTGAAGAGTTCCGTATGTACCGGATTCCCGGAAAGAGCCTGAAAAGTAAGTGGAGTAATAAATTCCTGCGCACTGCGTGTCATAACGACATGGATTTCAGCGCCGGACTTGACCAACAAACGAAGTAACTCTGCAGCCTTGTAGGCAGCAATACCACCAGTCACACCTAAAATAACGCATTTACCTTGCAACATTTCAGACTCCATCACCGACAAACGGGTTCGTCCGTCTTTCATGGCCGATCGTGGTATCCGGGCCGTGACCGGGGTGGACAATCGTCTCATCGGGCAAGCTGAACAGATGTTCACGGACTCCTTCAACCAGAGCATCAAAATCGCCCCCGGGCAGGTCCGTCCGTCCAATTGATCCGGCAAAAAGGACATCACCAACGAACAAGTGTCCTGCACTCAGCAAGCAGATCCCTCCCGGTGAATGACCCGGCACATGGAACACAGAGAAAGAATGCTCGCCAACCTCAAAAGTATCCCCCTGCTCTAGCAATCGATCGGGCGCAGGTGAGGGAACAATCTTCAAACCGTAAACCTCGGCATGATTTCTGGCATTTTGCAACAGAGGCAAATCTGCCGCATGCAACATCAATGCAGCACCAGTTGATTCAATCACTTGCTGATTAGCGCCAATGTGATCAAAATGGCCATGAGTGTTGACAACCTTATGGATTTCAAGGCCCTCACTCTTGGCAAGTTGTAAAATCCGCAGCCCCTCTTCACCAGGGTCGACAACCATTGCTTCTCGCGTTTTCTGGCAGGCAACCAGGAAACAGTTCACCTGCAGTGGCCCGACACTGAGTTGATGTATTACAAGTCTGTCAGTCATCATTATTATCCCGTCTCCCAATTCCGGGGAGATTGAGTGTTTTCCCCTGAAGTTGCTCTCCAAGGGTGTTGCTAAAACGTGATCGAGGTTGTCCGGATCGCACTTTATCAACAGATGCAACCGGTTGGATCTCCCTCTCAGCGGGTTTATTGATATCAGGTTCTGATACCGGCTTCAGAGAAGTTCCCTTGAAGAAATATCTATCGTAGAGCCGATGGTACTGAGTCCAGGATGACTCGCTGTCCGGCTCACGATCAATATGGGTACGAACACCGTTTATTTTTGAATCCAGATCATCAAGGAAGTTTAGAATCACCGCTTCCATGGTTTTTGGCCGCTTTGGTGAGCCATATTCATACTGACCATGGTGCGACAGGAGCAGATGTTTAAGATGAAGGGCCAACTCTTGAGGGAATCCTGGCAGAGAACGCAATTTTTCTTCGACCAGCTCAACACCAATCACAATGTGGCCCAGCAATTTACCAGCATCCGTATATTCGAAGGAACGTTGATAACGCAGCTCAGCGACCTTTCCAACATCATGCAGCAAGGCACCGACCACCAACAAGTCACGGTTGATATCCGGGTATCGCTGACTGATATCGTTGGCAAGCGCCGCAACCGCCAATGAATGTTCGAGCAAGCCACCGAGATAGACATGATGCATCGCCTTGGCCGCAGGAGCTCGCGTGTAACCAGCGACAAAGGCTTCATCAGCAAGAAAAGCACCCATCAGCTCTCTCAAGGCAGGGTCGGCAAGTCCTTCGACAATCGATGTCAACTCGCTAACCATCTCGGCAACGGATCGTGAGGATACAGGCAAAAAGTCGGAGAGCTCAATTTCAGACTCATCAACCCTCTCCAGCTCCTGAATAACAAGCTGCATTTTCCCCATATAAACACTGGCTTTACCAGAGACCTGGACAAAATCATCTTTATCGAATCGAGCAGACAGTTCATCGACTCGATCCCAGACACGACCTTCCACCTCGCCCGTGCAATCCATCAACTTGAGTGTCATGTAAGGACGACCATTCTTGGCCATACCGACAATCTTTGCCCTGATCAGAAACGGCGACTTGATCAAGTCACGTTCCTGGATATCTTTCACAAAGGTTTTCTTCAAAATATCTCCTAATTTAATACAGATTGAACAATCTGGTCAGCCGCACGCAAACCATCAAAAGCCGCACTCATGATGCCGCCCGCATAGCCAGCCCCTTCGCCCGCAGGAAACAATCCCGGATGGCTGGCCGATTCTCCAGATTCGTTCCGAGCGATCCGGAGCGGTGCTGAAGTCCTGGTTTCTACACCAATGAGTACTGCTTCTGACGTTAAAAACCCCTTCATCTTCCGATCGAGGTGTGGCATGGCACTGCGCAGGCCATGGTACACAAAATCCGGCAGGACTTCACGCAGTTCCGTTTCTACAACCCCTGGTCGACAACTGGAGTTTACCGCCCCTTGGCCATGACCAGTAAATGCCATCATGTTCTGGGCAGGGGCCATAAAAGTAGCTCCGGCGGCGGTGAAAGCCTGACGCTCCCATTGTTGCTGGAAATACATGCCACCAAGCGCTGTGCCATCCCAATCCTGCGGACCGACTGTCACGACCAGGGCGCTGTTGGAGTATTCTCCACTGCGAGCCATGCGACTCATGCCGTTGACCACCAAGCCGTCCGGCTCCGAAGCGGCATTGACGACTTCTCCACCGGGGCACATACAGAAAGAATAGACACCTCGGCCAGTTTCCTCATCATTATAACGTAACGCATAATCTGCCGCCGGCAGCTGACTGGAAAATTTTCCGTATTGAATTTGATTGATCAACTCAACAGGATGTTCAACCCGGACCCCGACAGCGAAGCCTTTAGCATCAAGCTGAACACGATTACGATCCAGCATAAGATAGGTATCACGGGCGCTGTGCCCCGGGGCCAGGAGCATGGAATCACAGTTTAACAACTCTCCGCCATTTAAAACCCCGCCGCTGATCCGACCATGATGGACATCAAGATTCGTCAAACAACTCTCGAAACGTACTTCCACGCCTAGTTCAACCAGATGTTTCCGGAAATTAATAACAACCTTACGTAGCCGATCAGTGCCGATGTGAGGACGGGCCTCGATCAAGATCTCTGCCGGAGCGCCGCAGGCAACCAGAGTTTCGAGTACGGCAAGTCTTTGAGGATGATTCAGACGGGTGGTTAGCTTCCCATCGGAAAAGGTTCCCGCACCGCCCTCACCAAACTGCACATTGCTGACCGCGTCAAACTGACCAGAAGTCCAAAAACTTTCGACATCCTTCACCCGCTGTTCAACCGGCCGGCCGCGGTCAATAAGGGTCACGCGCACACCTGATTCGGCAAGACGTTTGGCAGCGAACAGACCGGTTGGTCCCATACCGATCACCAGAACGTGATGGGCAATATTCACCTGGGACAAAACCACCTCAGCTGCAACAGGTACCTTTTCGAGGCGGCCGCTGGTGTGCTTTTGCAGAAGAGCTGCCTCATTGGCACAGGTGAACTCAACAGAAAAGACTTTACGAATTCTACTTTTCTTGCGGGCATCAATGGAGCGCCTGACAATCCGGAAGTCTTCCAGGCTCTCAACTTTAACACCTAGGTAACGAGCAGTCTCAAGAGGCAAAAGAGACTCATCTACCGGAATAGCCAGCGTCAGGTCGCGTAGTAGCAACGCCATTACATTATCCAATCATTAATCATAACAGCGGTAGCCAAACATGAAAAGTCGTCCCATGGCCAGCTTCACTTTTAACATCAATCCGACCTGAGTAGGTCTTGACGATGCGCAACACCACCGAAAGGCCGAAGCCCGTTCCGCGCTTTTTTGTCGTAAAGAATGGGTCAAAAATATCGTGCAAATGCTCCTCGGGGATTCCTCCCCCGGTATCACTGACCGTTACCAGAACTTCCTTGTTATCATGCACCAGCGTTACGGAGAGTGTGCCGCCTTGCCGCATTTCAAAAAGAGCATTGGAAAAAAGGTTCGAGAAAATCAGTCCGAGCTCATCGACATCCGCCAGGATTGAAGGGGTCTTCTGTGACAGTTGTTTGCGCAAGACAACGCCCTGTACTTGCATTTGCCCATGAAACGTTTGCAAACTTTTTTCTATGACATCACCGATTTGAACGGTACTTAATTTAAATGGTGAGCGTTTACTCGTCGAGAGTAACTTGACTAGAATGGCATCAATACGCTCCACTTCGCTGACAATTTTGTCTGAATAAGACTGCATTTCCGGATCATTTTCCAAACCGGCACGCATCACCTGACCAAACAGGCTGATCGAATTCAGGGGGTTGCGGATTTCGTGGGCCATACCAGCAGAGAGATGACCGAGCGCGGCCAGTTTTTCAGTCAACAAAACTTCGTGGTGGGCACGTTCAAGTTCTATGGTTTTCTGTTCGACACGATCTTCCAGTTCATGATTCCACCCTTCTATTTCATCAAGCAATTTTTCCCGTTCTTGAATAAGTTCTTTGTTGCGTAACTCAATGGAACGAATGTGCAGAACATTTTCAATCCTTTCAACCAATTTAGCGTTGCTGAAAGGTTTGAGAATGTAGTCAGAAGCTCCCGCCTTCATCAACTCGACAGCGACTTCTTCGCTCCCCTTGCCGGTAAACATGATCACATAAGTTTCGGGAAAACGTTTACGAATCTCTTTCAACGCATCAAGACCATTGACCTTTGGCATCATGTAGTCAAGTAGCACCAACGCAGGTTGTTCACGCGCGATCAGCTCATAGCTTTCAGTCGCATTATCAACAATAGAAATATCGAAACCCTTACTGCTCAGCACCATGGAGGCGAGTTCAAGGATCATATGTTCGTCATCGACTATCAGAAGCTTTTCGCGCATGACCAATCGTTCTTTCTCTGTAGAGTTTGGTCCGTGAACCGATTAGGATGAAACAGAATACTCTCCAAGCAACCCGATGACAAGGCCATAGGTTGACAAAAAAAAGGCAGCGTTTCCGCTGCCTTTGCAAAGCTTTATAAGGAGACTACTCTTTAATTCGTATCGTCATAACCGGAACAGGGGATTTTCGGACCACTTTCTCAGCAGTACTGCCAAACAGAACATGATCAAGACCGGTGCGACCATGGGTTCCCAATACAATCAAATCGGCATTGAGTTCTACGGCCTTTTTGATTATTTCATCGTACGGGATACCAGGCGAGACAAAGGATTCAAAATTATCAAAATCCTCCATATGGGTGCGACAAAATTTTTCCATCAACTTTTCAGCACCTTGCTCTATCTCTTCTTCAAGCTTATCGAACGAGATGTGCGGTACATAAAATCCGCGCAGATCAACCGGCTCGTTGATGATATGGAGAACAATCAGTTTGCTGTCAAATTTGCGCGTCAACGAAAGAGCAGATTGAAAAGCAAAATCAGAGCCTTCTGAAAAATCGGTAGCGAACAGAATGGTTTTGAAGTTCATGATATTCTCCTGTGAATCTCACGAAAGCTTTGCAACAGCTCCACGATTAAAAATCTTATTCATGACCGAACGAAGTTCCTCAAGCCTGACAGGTTTATGAAGATACTCGTACGCGCCCAGATTCATCGCCTCAAGATACGACTCGACACCACCATATGCGGTTATCATTATGACATTGGTGCTCGGGAATTTGCGACTTAGTTCACGCAAGAACACCAAGCCATTCATAACTGGCATATTGATGTCGCTGATCACCAAATTGACCTTTCTATGACGAAGATAATCAAGTGCTTCGGTACCGTTCGCAGCACTCTCAACCTCAAATCCTTCCTGGGCCAATAATTTGCTCAGCCCGATCCGGGTATTTTCTTCATCATCGACAATCAGTATACGTTTTACTGCTTCGCCCAAAGTGTCCTCTTTGCTTGCTTGCTTGCTTGCTTGTCGAAAGTCTAACATGACACTCTTCCCTGTCAAGCCGATCTCTGCGAATTCAAAAAATAAATATCTTTATAAAACAGTAGGTTAGGAGTCAACCAGAAAAACTACTCATCATTATGGCCAGCAGTTACATCCTGCCAAGCCTCGACAAAAAGGCGAACAATAGAAGCAAAGGAATGAGCGTGTTCAGCACCGCATTTAAGAACATCTTCATGCGAGACCGCCGGACCAAAGCCAGCGGCATAATTGGCGACAAAGGCAACGGCGGCAACCTGAAGTCCAAGATACCGGGCCATGATAGCCTCAGGGACAGTTGACATAGAAACCACGTCGACACCTGCTGACTGAAGAAAACGTATTTCTGCTGGCGTCTCGTAAGAGGGTCCAGGCATAGCAGCCAAAACACCGCGATGCAGCGTCAGGTTGTCAGTGTCTCGACTCAACAGGCTATCGTAAACATCTTGCTGATACATCCCGACCAAGTCGATAAAAGTATTACCCGAGAGACCACGCAAAGGGTTGTCACCAAGCAAATTCAGGTGATCCTCGACCAGCATAAAATCACCGGGCCGGTAGGTACGATTAACGCCACCAGTTGCACAAGTCAGCAAAATACGTGTGCAACCTAACGCTGCCGCTAATCGCGCCGGGAAAGCAGCTTGAAATGCGCTGTGTCCTTGATAACAATGGAAGCGTCCAGAGAAAAAAAGAATTTTACAGGAAGGGGTTTGAACAGCGATCAGTTGCCCACAGTGACCAGAAATTTGACCGGCCGGAAAACAGGGCCAGTCACTGTATTCAAAAACGCCAAGGGTTTTACCAAGCTGAGCGGCCTCACTCCAACCTGAACCAAGCACTACAGCCAGATCAAAACTCTCGACCTGTGTTTGTCTACGCACCTCTTTGACGAGTTGGTCAACAGAAGCGTCAAGCTTAAAGCCCCAGAATGTTCCGGACACGGTCTTGCAGCTCTCGAGGCTTGAAGGACTTACTGATAAAATCGTTGGCACCAATTCGTCGTACTTCTGCAGCTGTTTCTTCCCCACGCTCAACACCACTCATGACAAGAACCTTAACTTGGTCAAGTTGAGGAACTTCTTGCATGGATTGCAGAATTTCTTTGCCATTTTTCCCCGGGATATTCAAATCGAGCAAGACGAGTTGCGGCACCAAAGCATTGATCTGTTGCCAGGCTTCGTTGCCATCGGCCGACATCACCAATTTCACAGGCAGCTCTTTGAGAATATCCTTGATCATCTCACGGAAAAAACGAGCATCATCTACAACCAGGACGACAGGTTGTCTCATTGAGCAAGAGTCCTGTTGTTTGAGCTTCTCTTCAACCAGTGAAACGGCAAAGACATGCTGGCACCCCGGGCATTTGACCTTGGCCACATCCGTTTTACTGCTAGATGGGTCAATTCGGTAACGCGCCTTACATGTAGGACATACGATCAACATAGACGATAGCTAATCTCCGGTCTCTGTTTGTAACTGAAAAGATCCCATCTTATCTAGTTCAAGCTCCTGCTTGTCAAGCCAGAAACGCGCCGTGCCAGGGCTCGCCAATTCAACCTTGACCTTTCCCTTGATATCCCAAGTCAGATCAAGTCCGTCATGCAACTTGTACTGATGCGACTTGCGATCGTCGATATAAATTATAAGCGAGCCTTCAGCCAAAGCAAGCATCCTCAATGACGAGCCGCCGGCAGGAACAAACGGCAGAGGTTTAAGCTCCGGCGACTCGATCCCATCAACGACAGTGGACGGCTCTCCGTGAAGCGAAACCACATCCTGTTCTGCTGTACTGCTGGCTACTGAAGTCTCAAAGGTCTGTTCTGCTGTATTGCTGGCTACTGAAGTCTCAAAGGTCTCTTCTGTCTGGCTCTGCAGAGGTTTTTGCAAAGGCTGTTTATCTAGCACAACCGGCGCCGAATCGACTTCAGTCGGAACTTTATCCTGAAACATCGGGGCTAAAAGATATGCTGCAACACTGAAGAGAAGAACGCCAAACAACCCATAGACAAAAGATCTCCAGCCTACTCCAGAGGATGATTTACTGAATCGTTTGGATTGATGTTTGACAACACTGATGAGCTTAAGAGAGGGGTGGCCATCACTTGACGGGAGTTTTTCAAGCTGTTCGAGCAGAGATCTATTGTCGACACCAAGATAGAGGGCGTAAGACTTAATAAATCCCGTCACGTAGGCATGCCCTGGCAAATCGGAGAACTTGTTGTTCTCAATACTTTCCAGATAGGTTTTGCGGATGCGCGTGTGCTGCGCTGCTTCCTGGAGGGAGTAACCAAGCTTCTCACGTTGATCTTTAAGCTGGGTCCCGATATCTACGACGACGTCTTCCATCATTGGTTTATAATTTTCAGATAATTGTTTGCCAGACGAGCGTTTTCACTTTGCGGAGCAAGACGGACAACTTCCACGAAAGATTGCTTCGCTTTAACAGTATCCTTCATTTTCATGTAGACCAGCCCCTGCCAGTAATGGCCATCAGGAAATTCAGGTGCCAAATCGACAGCAAGGGAAAACATATCAAGAGCTTCAACTGGCCGGTCCTGGCTGTAATAGAGTTTTCCCAGGTGGAATGGTGCTAGATAATAACGTGGATTTATAGCCATAGCTTTTCGATAGGCACGTTCAGCCGCAGGATAATCAGGCTTCTGGAAATTAGCGAGTCCGATTCCTGTCCAAGCCTGTTCCGACCGATCGAAAAGAAGGTTTTCTGCTGCGACCTGAAACGCGACAATTGAGTCATCATAACGTCCAATGGAAAGGTAGAGCGCAGCAAGGTTTTGGTAATATTCTGGGTCATTATCACTTAACTTAATCGCGTTTTTATAATGTTTTTCAGCCAGGTCATGGGCCTGTTTAAGCCAATAAGCATACGCCAGACTGGACTGAATTTTAGGGTCACGATCATCAGCTTCTTCCGCTAACAAAAACTCTATGAGCGCAGCTGTGGGGTTCTGTTCATCCAGCGCTGAGACCCCCATCTTGTAATGATAGTCTGAGGTTTCGCTGTCTGACCTGGCCTCTTTATAAGGGACACAGGCGACAAGAGTAACAGTCAAGCAGGTCAAAGCTATCAAAAATAAACGATATTGCATTGTAAAAAACCTTTTATATCAACTCAAAGGGAGGCCAGGATGCGGCCAACAGTTTCATGCAACTGCAAACGGCGGCGCCCCATTTCTTCTATTGACGGTGCCGACTTACGTGCCCGCAGACCAGGACGTTTGGCACGCATAGCCTCGACCGCTGCTAGTAAATCATCAACATTTTCAGAAACTTGTGGCTCAGAGTCAACTTTTGAAGACATCTTGTCCAGCGTAACAGCGGGCGTTTCAGCCTTAACGACCTTGCTGCTCACAACTGCTACCGAGACCGCTTTCTTTTCTACAGGAGCAGCGTTAACTTTTAGCGTTTCTGCTATGGCAGCAGGTTTCTCATCCAGTTTCCTTACCGGTGCTTCTACAGGAGGAGATTCTTCCTCATTTAACAAGCCTGCTTTAATCGGCAGAGAAGCCCAAAGCATCTCCTGATCAGCCACATCAAGCAGATGAATATCCTGATCCGTCATAAGAAAACCCATCGATTCGACGAAATTCAGCCCCTGATCCAGCATACTGTCAATTTTCTGCATGGGGACAACCAGCGGATCGCTGAAGTAAAAACAAAGCACTTTGCTTTTGTGCAAATGAAAAATTGCGACAGTAGCAACGCCTTCTTCAGCTTGATATTGACAAAGGAATGCACTGGCTTGCTGCGCAGAGACACCTGGAAGAGCTAACTGCACCTCGCGCATGGACCGGAAAAGGTGCATGACCTTGCTGGCTGGAAGATTAATGGCATTGATCGATTTATTCCACTGGAACATGCAGATCTCCTGCCTTCATAGTGAATCCCTGAGAAAATGATGGATAAATACTTACCACGTAAGCTCATGAATGCAAATGCATTATAAACCTTCGAATGCTGTCAATGCCTGGAAACGACGGAAACGAGCTTCGATCTCTTCCCAACTCAATTCCCGCAACCGGTTGAAACTAAAAGCTTCAACGGTGAAAGAAGCCATGACACTGCCGAAAACCGTCGCCTTGCGAATAGTCTCATCTGACAGATTGTTGGTCGCTGCAATATAGCCCATAAACCCACCAGCAAAGGTGTCGCCTGCACCTGTCGGGTCAAAAACCTCCTCTAGCGGGTAAGCCGGTGCAGAGAATACTGAATGTTCAGTAAATACCAGTACGCCGTATTCACCACGTTTTACAACCAACGTTTTTGGTCCCATCGCCAGCACAATTCGAGAGGCTTTGACCAGGTTAGCTTCATCAGCCAGTTGACGGACTTCCGCTTCGTTGATTAAGAGAATATCGACGTATCCCAAAGTACGGATCAACGCATCACGCTTGCCGTCGATCCAGAAGTTCATCGTATCACAGGCAATTAACTTTGGTTTTTCGACCTGTTGCAGAACTTCAAGTTGCAATTCAGGATCGATATTAGCCAGAAAGACGAATTGAGCTTGCCGATAAGCCTCTGGAAGCTCCGGGTGGAACGTTTCGAACACATTCAAGTGTGTTTCCAGAGTTTGTGCTTCGTTCAGGTCATAACCATAACGACCCTTCCAACGAAAAGTCTCGCCCGGACGAGTCTGCAGACCAGCCAGATCGACTCCACGAGAACTCAGGAATTGCCGTGGTTCATCAGGGAAGTCCTCACCGACGACAGCAACGAGTTGCACGCCAGTAAAAAAACTGGCCGACGTTGAGAAATAGGTCGCAGATCCACCAAGAACGTCATTACCACGACCAAAGGGTGTCTCGACGGTGTCAAACGCAACCGAACCGATAACCAGGATATCCATACTGCTCCTTATTGACCCAACAAACTAAAATTACAACAGATTGCCATTTAAGCAAATCTATCGACTTTTAGCAATGTTGCTGACCAGACTAGTCGAGATATTTACCGAGGATCAGGTCAAGGTCTTTCCGGGTCTGTACCGGGATCAAAGAACGATCCGTCATAATAGAAAACTTCAAGGCTTCCCCACACTCGCAACGAGGCTCTGCAGAGAGAGATCTAACTGCCTGTTTAATGATATTACGCGCCATGGTAACATTCTGCTTGATAATCGTCATAACCGCTTCCACCGTGACATCATCATGCCCGTCATGCCAGCAGTCATAATCAGTCGCCAGCGCAACCGTGCCGTAGCAAATTTCCGCCTCACGGGCAAGGCGAGCTTCCGGAAGATTGGTCATACCGATAATATCAACTCCCCAACTGCGATAGATCATCGATTCGGCGCGTGTGGAGAAGTTCGGTCCTTCGATGCAAATATATGTTCCGCCCCGATGGACAGTCGCGCCGGCGCTCTGAGCAGACTCGAAAAGGACAGCACTGAGCTCCGCGCAGACAGGATCAGCAAACTGGACATGGCCCGTCACACCTTGACCAAAGAATGTCGAAGCACGTTTGCCTTGTGTCCGATCGAAAAACTGGTCAGGAATGACGATATGTCCTGGCACGATTTCCTCTTTCATGCTGCCAACCGCAGAAACAGAAATAATGCGTTGCACGCCAAGCATTTTCATACCGTAAATATTTGCTCGATAGGGGACTTCAGAAGGAAGAAGGCGATGCCCACGCCCATGTCGTGGCAAGAAAACCATCTTAATCCCCTCTAGCCTCCCGGTAATATAAATATCACTGGGCTCGCCGAAAGGGGTGTCGAGACGCACCTCTTCGATGTCAGTCAGCCCCTCAATTTCATACAGGCCACTTCCACCAATAACTCCAATTGTCATCTGCTCCATGCAAATTCTCCTTTGTAGAGTTTAAGATGTAACTGATCAAATTTAAAACCAAAGATGCTGCACTCGCAAAAAGGCCAGGGATCGCCACAAAGGCTCCAAGGCACAAAGCTAACCCACTGAATCTATGATTTTCCTTCTTTGTGTCTTAGT
>JAGXHM010000050.1 GCA_024636155.1 Deltaproteobacteria bacterium | reverse complement strand
GCGTCAGGTTCATCACCTGGGCGAGGGCTGCATAGGTCTGTTGGGCTGAATCCTCATCCAGTCGGTCAATCACCATGCGGCGATAGCCGTGGTGAGCTGAACTTCTTCCAGCAGGGTTGATGCCGCCGAATCCAACAATTACCGGTAAACGCGCCACTGTTGCTCCTTATGAGAAGGTTCTGTTATACAATGTAACGTGAGTTTAAAAACGACCATTTTGGCCTGTGCAAAATATTTAATATCGCCGATAGCCGGACTAAAACAAAGGGTTAAATTCTTAAATGCACCCAATTTTCTTCGCCTCGTGGGCCCATTCGTATTATTGTGCCCAATAATACGAAAGGTCGCCAGCTATGAAAATGAACGATTACTTTGATTCTCAGTCCACCCGTACCTTGCGCATCACCCACCGCAGCAGTGCAGGAGAAAGCCGATTCAATAGCAGCCCGACGCGTTCTTTGCCGCCGGGGAAGACTTCCGCACGGCCTTTTGCCATGGCAACGATGATCTGCTCGGCACAGCTTTCGGCGGAGATTGCTTCGGCTTGGGAAGGATCCATTTTGCCGTGGCGGGAGCCGTCGCCGTGCAGGGCGTTGCGTGAGACATCGGTGTTGACAAAACCGGGCGAGGCGACCAGCACCTGAAGCCCGGCGTCGTGCACTTCAGCGCGCAGGGCATCCATGAAACCTTGTAACGCGTGTTTGGCGGCGGCGTATCCGGAGCGTTGCGGTGAGGCAAACTTGCCCATCAGGCTGCTGACTGCGACAATCTGCCCTGAGCCCCGCGCGAGCATGCCTGGCAGAACCTTCTTGGTCAGGTCGACTGCGGCCATGAAATTGACCTCCAACAGAAGCCTGTAGACCTCCATGCTCGTCTTTGCCACCTGGTCGCGTTGTGTCATCCCGGCATTATTGATCAGTATGTCCACCTCGCGCGGTAATATCTGCAGATGGCTCCAGGCTGTTTCGATTGAGGCTTGATCGGCGAGATCCATGGTCAGACAAAGATGTTGATCAGGCGAGCTACACCCCTGACGAACTGTCTCTAACTTGTCGGCAGAGCGCGCGGAGAGAATTAGCCTGGCTCCTTGAGTCGAGAGCGAGCGCGCCAGCGCGGCGCCGATCCCTGAGGACGCGCCAGTGATCCAGATGGTCTTGCTGGTGAAGTTGCTCATGGTCAAACTCTTTTGCGGTGACAGCGTTCTCATTTTCCTGAGAAGGAGAGATGGGTCTCAAAAGAGAACGTCCTTTTTGCTACGTCCGTTCTTAGTGATCACAAGAGGGTTTCAATCTCGCGATTGAAAATTATAACGAACTTTGCAATGGTTTGAACCGAGGTCATTTTTTCTTTTGAATCATCGGTTAACCATGTCACCGAGTCTTCGTTGATAGAAGTGACTCTCTTCTCGGTATCAAAATCCTTGAGGTGTTCGAGTACATACTTTGCGGTGGTGTTGATGCCCAGGTTCTGCCGCGTTTCCAGGAAGGTTCGAAAGATCAATCGCCCTATCGGGGTGCGATAGGTTGTGGCGAGAGGGTCAGTGACCGTCCCGCAGTTGCGGCAGACAATATCGAAATACTGTTCGAACTGGGCGCGATCAATTGATTCTTTGATGGTGCTTTTCGTTGTGCTCGCAGGCAACAGTGCGGCAGGAGACGGTAAACCGTGTTCTTTGAGAATCTTGATAACCGCCTCGGGGTAAATAAATATTCCTGTGAGGAACGGCTCTGATTCACCACGTTGATCCATGATATGAATAACCAATGCGTGAAACATTTGCTCGATGTTGTTGGTTCGTTCGACGGATGACAGGCCAAATTTACGCAATACGACTGATATGTTCTTCGCGACGCCGTAATACTTATCGTGTCGAAACACCGTCAAAAGGTCAGTAATAAAAAAGAGATCTTTCATTTCGTGGTCCTGGGAAAGGGGGCTGTCACTGTAACACTTTGTTTATATATTTAAACGCAAATGTCTTCAATTTACAGGAATAAACGGCCCTACTAAAAAAGACGACCATTCGGTCGCCTTTCTCAGTTTTTGTTGGCCAAAAAAAACAGTGACGAAACATTGCCGTGGGGCCACCCTGAATCTCCTGCCATGAACAACAGTTTCTGCGTCTACTACCTTTTAAAGTAGTTTCGCTTCTTGATTCAGGTCCTGACTCAGCGGTCTGGCTGCTTTGTTAGCTTTCGCCAATCGCGCCTGCAGGCTTTTTACGTGCTCCATGCTGGTTCATTTCGTCACTGTCTGATACCATCATAGCTCTTGATCTGTGGTTGTCAATGCAACTGAAAAATTATAATATCTGTTGTTTTGTTAATTAAAAAAACACCTGTGAAACAGACGGTTAGCTTTAAGTGTGATAGCCTCTTCAAACTTGTAGAGCAGACTCTGACAGCATGTTGGACTTAGACCAGCAGCAGCAAGCCAGGACGGTTAAATACGAGGTTAACAAACAGTTGGAATTCGGCGACACATAACGCATGTGCCCCCAATCCAGTTGTCATTGCATTGATAAGACTTGAAATTGCACATTCTATTCATGATGATATTTTTATTGAAGGAGGTCCACGATGATCATAACTGAGACACAGATTAATAATATCCTCAATGCCCCGGAGAAAGCTCTCAAACTGAGCGACGAACAGCTTGAGGCCACAACTCTGGCCGCTGTAGAACTTTATGGCACCACAGCTAAAGCTGAGCTCGTTGAAAAGCTCATGCTGCTCTATCGGCACTACGTGACGCGTATCCATCCGGCACAGCGTTTTCGGAACTACCAGGCAACCATTGATCGGGTGCTCGCCGGAGAAGCTGGTGTTCATGCGTTGATGCCCTTTATTTGCTGCGATCCTGCCCGTCCCGTTGTGTCCTGTGCGGCGCTCGACTACGCCGTTCAGGCGCCGTCTGATAGCGAGCATGCTACGGCGGGGGCGTGCGAACTTCTCGAATTGTATGATCGAGGCGCACTAGCCAATGGACTTGCCGTGTTGGGTGGACTGGTGATCTCTGGCGATCGGCGAATTCTGGAACTCCTTAAAACACAATGTCGGGCGTTATCTTGTGACGAGATTGAGATCCTTATCAAATGTCGCGGCACTCTTTTGGCCTCAGCCGTGGTAGAGTTTTATCTTGAATGGCTTGAAGAACTCGACAGTCTGGATGACTGCGACCGTTTCGCTGCAGTGGCTGCCGGTTTTGCCAACCTGGCTATCGGAGCAACGGATGCGATTGTGTATGATATTGAACGCATCATACCGAGCACTCCTGATAATGCCGTCCGCATCCTCAATCAATGGCCGCTGTCAGAATATGCAACAACTATTGCGTCGCGCCTCAATGATGTCGCCCGACGTGAAGAGGGCGAACCTGTCATCCCGACAGTCATGTCGATTTGGGGCCTGGTTTAACACCGGAGCTCCGAGAATCGAATCGGGTCACATAACAGTTATTCGAATGTTCTTGTCGGCAATGGATAAGGACAAACGAGTCGCAGACCTATGCCGGTCGGAACGTCGTGGACGCTCCGTTGGTTCTGAGATTTTTTCACAATCTTGAAGATCTTTGCAAAGTTAAGTGTCACTTTTAAGGAGCTCACATATGAAAAACGACGATCTTGGCCTGCCGATTGGTATCACCCTGGAACCCGGCACTTACTATCGCTGCAAATGTGGTAAATCACAAAACCTGCCTTTCTGCGACGAGTCACACAGTGGCAGCGAGATTTCGCCAATTGAGTTCAAGGTCAAACGTCGCCAGAAAGTGTTTCTCTGTGGTTGTGGCCTGACCGGTGATGATCCTTATTGTGATGGGAGTTGCGGTGTCTCTTTGCCTGGACGAGAGTGAAAAAACACCATCAAGTGACCTGAATTTCTCGATATTCCAGTAAGAGTTTGACATTCCCCAGCTGTGCGATAGAAGTGAAAGTATTCTGACAACCGATTCACGAGCTGCACGAGAATGCAAGGGGGTGAGCATGGCAAACAAAGGGATCAATCGGATTATAACGTCGATCGATGGGTCGTCACTTTCCCGCCGGGTCGTGGAAAGGGCCGCTGATATGGCGGCGACGTTCCAGGCGAAAGTCATCCTTTTACACGTCCGACAGAAAGTTCCGGACATCCTTGGTGAACCTTATTACCAAAAGGTCCTCAACAAATATACGGATAGTGCCAATGGAATCACGGCGCCGTTGAAGACCTTGCTTGAAGAGCGCGGTGTCGAGAACGAGGTACTGGTTCTCGAAGGCGATCCTGCCGAGGCGATTGTGGGAGCGGCAAATGACGAGAATTGCGACCTGATTGTGATGGGAACGCGCGGACTCTCGAACCTGCAAAGGGTTGCCCTTGGCAGTGTCAGCCACAAGGTGTTGCAGGCAGCCGAGTGCATGGTTCTGATCGTCCCTTGAGGAGCTCAACACGGTTTTGAGCTGGACCGAACCCCGGGGTACTCAAGAGTGAATGTCCCTGACGTTTGTGTGCAGGCAGTGATGACACTGGAGGAAGGTGTCCACACTTGTTGCAATAACAGGCCCGCCAGAGATGGCAGGGCCGTCTTTTTTTACTCGTTATTTTTCCTGCCAACGTGACAAGAGCCGGGGACACTTAAAATTGGGTGTTCCTTTTAAGTGCCCTGCATTTTCTGAAAGAGCAATTTTTACACGTCAATGCTCAAATTAAGTTACGATCAACCCTATGAAAAGAAAAATGGAGCTACTCGCGCCAGGCGGGGATATTGAGTCTGTAAAGGCTGCCATCGTGGCCGGTGCCGATGCGATATACCTCGGCTTGCCTACTTTTAATGCCAGGATGCGGGCAACCAATGTAGAATTTAATAACTTAACCAGCATTGTGCAACTTGCCCACAGGAACAACTGCGAAATCTTCATTACGATCAATATCATCATCGTTGAAAGCGAAATCAGAGCTTTAATCAACCTGCTGAACAATCTCGTAAACAGACAAATTGATGGAGTCATTGTTCAGGATCTCGGCTTGCTTTATCTCTTATCAACCTATTTTAAAAACCTTAAAATCCATGCATCAACCCAGCTGACAACTCACAATCAAGGGCAGATAAGATTTCTCAGTAAACTCTCTGTAACACGGGTTAATTTATCCAGAGAGTTGACCCTTGCCGAGATCAAACCGCTCACTCAGTTTTGCCATGAAAATAATCTTTTAAGCGAAGTCTTTGTCCATGGCTCGAACTGTCTTTCTTACTCGGGGATCTGCTACCTAAGCTCTGTCCTTGCAGGCAAATCGGCAAATCGCGGTCGCTGCAACCAGACCTGTCGTGAACAATATTTAACCACTCCAGAAGGGAAAGCGTTCCCCCTCAATCTAAAAGACAATTCTGCATTTAACAATCTCAGGGGACTCTATGAGGCCGGGGTTGACTCCGTAAAGATAGAAGGGCGGATGAAGACGTTTCCTTACGTCTATACGGTGGTGAATTCGTGGCGGAAGCTGCTCAATAATTTTTATAATCACAATCAGGCAAGCGGTGATGATGCCGATCTTTATCAGGTATTTAACCGGGATTTTACCAATGCCTTTTTGATGGGGGATCTCAATAAAAATGTGTTTACTGACAGTCCCCGGGATCATTCCGCCCACTATTTTCATGCAACAAGGGGACGCCCCACAGATCAAGGGATAAAAATCACGAAGACCGAACTTCAAGCGATAAGAGCGGGAATCGTCGCGAAGGTAAAAACAAAAATTGCAGGATTAGATGTCGAAAGTGACCTCTTGAACATCAGTGTTTCCGGAGGGTCTGGAACTCCGCTGAAAGTCTCTGTTGCGACAGCAGATACCTCGGATATTGAACCGATTGAGACTCCGCGTTTAAAAAGAGAGAAGAAGTTTAAAATTCAACCCAGGCTCTCTGTGCTGATCTCTTGCAGAGAGCAACTGGAACCGTGTCGTGAGACCACTGCCGATATCTTTTTTCAACTGCCCAGTTGCTTTTCGGATGATTATGGTGACTTTGTAAATCTCTTTCTCGAGAACCTGGAGCTCACCCCATGGTTCCCCTCGGTGCTCATAGGCAAAAACTTTACTGTTGCCACTGATCTTCTTGATCTGGTGAAGCCGAAACGGATCGTAACCAACAACACCGGAATCGCTTTTGAGGCGTCTAAGAGGGGAATACCGTGGATCGCAGGGCCCTATCTGAATATCGTTAATTCCTTTAGTCTTTTGTGCTTAAAGGAAAAATTCCAATGTTCAGGTTCTTTCATATCAAATGAAATCAGTAAGAATCAGATAGAGAGAATTATCACGCCCAAAGACTTCAAGCTCTACTACAGCATTTATTGTCCGGTTTTACTTTTGACGAGCCGACAATGCTTACATCATCCGATTGAGGGTTGTGACAAAGGCACTGTTGATGAAGAATGTACGCTGGATTGCAAGAAAACATCGTCAATTACAAACTTGAAAGATGTTGTTCTTTATGTTGATAAATCAAAAGGTTGTTACCATAGAGTTTATAACAATTATAACTTTCTGAACACAGATATTGTTACAGACTTGCCGGACAGGTTCTCTGGTTTTTTTATCGATTTAACGGAAGTGAAAACTGAAACTAAACGTGCCTTGAACGAAAAACGCATAATCAAACTTTTTGAGACGCTTTTAAATGGGAAGCCAGGTTCCAAAAAAGAACTCGAAGAAGCTATCCACCCCGCCATGAACATCCAATATAAAAAAGGTATCTAACCTCTGAATCGGGAGCACTTGTGCTATAGTTTGTCGATGAAGAAATTCAGACTATTTTTTTTATTGCTAATGGCTCTCTTCCTGATGCTTTCGCATGGCGCGCTGGCACAAGAAGTATCACCGGATTTTTCTGTCTGGCTAGAGCAACTCCGCGTGGACGCTCGTTCTGCAGGGGTTTCGCAAAAGACCTTGGATGCGGCTCTGGCCAATCTTCAGGAACCGGAACCGCAGGTGATTGTACTCGATCAGAATCAACCGGAAGATAAGCAGTCGCTACAGGATTATGTCACAACGCGGGTCAGTAAGGAGCGCATCGCCGAAGGGCGTATGATGCTGCGCCGCTACAAAACATGGTTGGGCCGTATCGAACGACAGTATCAGGTTCAACGACGCTTTATTGTTGCTCTTTGGGGGATCGAGAGCAGCTATGGTCGACACACCGGGAAACATTCTGTCATTCAGGCTTTGGCGACTCTGGCTTACGACGGGCGTCGCGGGGCTTACTTTCGCAAGGAACTGCTCGAAGCGCTGAAAATCCTCGATGCCGGACATGTCTCATTGTCGCGGATGAAAGGGTCTTGGGCCGGGGCGATGGGAGCTTTCCAGTTCATGCCGACCTCTTATCGCCACTTCGCAGTCGATGCCGATGGCGATGGTCGCATCGATATCTGGGAGTCGATTCCCGATGCGCTGGCCTCGGCAGCCAATTACCTTGCAAAAGCTGGCTGGAAGAGTGATCAGACCTGGGGGCGGCCGGTCAAGCTGCCTGAAAAGTTTGATTATGCACTGAGCGGGTTAGACACCCGTCTGCCGTTGTCGCGCTGGCAGGCCCTCGGTGTACGGGACATCAAAGGCGGGGCACTGCCTCGACGTAATCTCCAGGCCTCGTTGATCATTGCCGATGGCCCGGTCGGACCCGCCTATTTGGTCTACGATAATTTCCGGGCACTGTTGCGCTGGAACCGCTCCAATTCTTTCGCTGTCGCGGTCGGGACTCTTGCCGAGAGTTACAATCAGAGGAGATGACACCAGCTCTAATTCCTCCAAGACACAACGCACTGATTGAGCCGGGGACACTCAAAATTGAGTGTCCCCAAAGCCAATCTAATTGCTGACCTGGCAGGCACAAAAACACCCGCTGCCTACTTTTTGTCGGCCTTTTTAACCTTTTTGTCAGCCTTTTTTTCTTTCATACTTTTTGCTGGAGCTTTTTTGTCCGACTTCTTGCTGTCCATGCCCTTGCCCATAATTTCTCCTTCTGTTCCGCTATTAGGGTTCCAGTACGACGCCAGGGTACTACAAAGTAACACTATCTTAACACGTTTAAAGAGACACTGCGGAGTGTCTCAAGAGTCATATCAATCAACAAATCTCGATTCCGTTATCGCTTGATTCTACGCCATGAATAGAGTGCTCCCGGAAAAGCAGCTGTGTCTGTATCGTCTTCACTCGCACATTTAGACGAGAAGCACAAGGTGCGGCCAGTTGTCATCTTGACTCGTACATCAGCGATCGGATACCTTGACGAAGTCACGCTTGCCCCGATTGCAACCACGAATTGTCACAGACGATTCTGTTTGCCCTGGCGCTTTAACGTTCGTTCGGGTGATACGCCACTTTTGGGAACTTTTGCTGATTGCTGATTTGAGAGGAAACTGAATGGACGATCAAAAAATCGAAGTACAGGCAGAAAGTGGTCAGACTCTACTGGTCACTGTTTCCAGCAAAAAAACAGATGCGATATGGATTATCCTTGGTGAAGGGATCCACAACGCCAAGTGTAAACTGATCCCAACGCGTAATAATCTAGCCTTTGTTGGAAGTGTGATGGGCCGTGAGATCATCTACGAACGGAGTGTTGAACAAGTTAAAGCGGATATTGCTCAGGAGGAGCACAACAACTATCAGTTTCGGACACGGTAGCGTTTAGAGTCAGAAGAGGGGGAGCACGCCAGTTCCAGTCAACCTGCTGACACGAAAGGAATGTTATGACGGACAAAATCACGGGCGCATGTCACTGTAAATCGATAAAGTACACAATCACCGGACCCATCAAGGCTTCCGCAAATTGCCATTGCAACAGCTGTAAAAAGATGACCGGGGCGGCGTTCGCGACGATTGCAATCGTCGCTGATGAGAGCTTGGAAATCACCCGGGGGGAGGAGAACCTGTCGTCTTACATGGTCAGCGACAATCTGACAAAGTCCTTTTGTCGTACCTGCGGCACGCCGATCTTCAATGTACACAAGAAGTTCCCCGGCAATCGCATGCTTCCCGTCGGAACTCTCGATGTCCCAGAGGTCGCTATGCCAGCGATCAACGTCTATTGCGAAAGCATGCTTCCGTGGATCAAGGAGATTGCCGAGTTAAAATCTTTTGACAAAGAGTTTTCGAGATAGTGTCCATCCGGAAACTCCGGATGAACACAATGTGGTTTCTGATTTGGAAACCAGAAATTTTTCGCAAGATCAAGGAAATCAAGCATTTGAGCGGAGGCGTAGTATTTTACGCCGCACAATCAAATGCGCAGATTGACGCTGAGATTGCGGAAAAGGGCGGTTTCCGGACAGAAACGAGATAGAATCAAGGAGCACACATCTTTGTTTATAATTTTTCTCAATTTTCCCCTGTGAGCCACTTTCTTTTTAAAAAGCAGGACAAAGCATTGTTCGAATGACCTAGAATCCTCAAGAATTACCAAAGTAGATCCTCAATAATCCTGCAAAAATTGCTATTTTGTGGGATTTTTTGTGCCTATTTTGAGTGTTTTGTTTCTTAGGGAAGACGATGACTTCACGTGAGCCCCAAAGAGAAGGCCAAGCATGACCTTGTATCGACATTTAATGACTATCAAATGGATACTTATTATTGATATAAACGTATTGTCTACCAATAGATCGTCGTTAATATTTGATAGTATGTGCCATAGGGTAGATCCCAGTGATATGGAGATAGTTAATGTCTAATATAATAGGTTACTTAGGTCCCGACTTGAACGGGGAAAACGTGCCGTCGCAGATTGATCAACTCAAAGCCGCCGGAGCGAACAAAATCTTTCAGGAGCACTTTTCCGGCACGAAAGGCGACAGGCCACAATTGGACCAACTGTTGGCGAATGTCCGGGACGGCGATACCGTGGTGGTTACCAGCCTGAACCGTATCGCGCACAACACCAGGCATCTTCTGGAGATTGTCGAGTCACTAGATGCTTCCGGGGTGACATTCAAGGTCATCGATCACGGACTTGACACATCGACACCTCATGGCAAGGTGATTCGTATGCTGCTCGGTGCGATCGCTGATTTCGAGCGGCAGAAGGTACGGGAAAGTCAGGCCTTGGGGATTGCCAAAGCCAAGCGGGAAGGGCGCTATAAGGGGCGTAAGCCGACCGCTATGGCTAAGACTGATGCGGTGCTGGCCCTGAATGACCAAGGTCTCACCAGGCAAAAGATTGCAGAGGAAGTGGGGATTGGCGTTGCCAGTGTCTACCGAATCCTCAAAAACAATACGATACCGAAGAAAACCCTTAAAAAGGTACAGAAAAAGTCTGTCGATAAATCGAAGCGGGTCAAGCGGAAGTCGACAAGTGAGTCACCTGCTGAGCAGCTATCACTTTTCTAGAGTTCAATCCGTGACCGACAACTTTTCTTTTTCATAGAAGTTTGAATCTCGATCTCATCTTCGCACCTGCCCAACAAAGACGGACTATCTTTGAAGTGCTTGTTGCGATTGTTTTCGATCATCCCTTCATTGAAGTTTGCGTAGCAGTAGCTGCAGCCGAAATGACAGCTGTTGTACATCCCCATGTCTACTGATTCGACACATCTACAAGCTTGCCGCTGATTCTTGTCTTTGGTTGTGGAGGGATTGCCACCGAAAAGCTCATTGATGAGTTTGCCGTCGATGCAGGCAGCATGTTCGATGCCGATCGCTGAGAGATCAACATCTTCACTGCAGGAAAGAAGGTTATGGTTGTAGCGGTCAGCAACAGCTTTGAAGCCATGGGACAGGGCTATCAGTTCTTCAGCTTTGTTAAGCGCAGTCATGTCTTCCAGGTCTATCCCGGTGTCTTGCAGCGCAGCATGCAGGCGGCCCTGTCCCTTGCCATAGAAATCATAGAAACTGAAGATCAAGCGACGGGTCGATGCTGCGAGTTGCTCTGCGACACGTTCCACCTGTTCAAGATGCCAGGCAACAGGCGTTGCACTGGAGAGGATCACGGGATCATAGCGCCAGACTACCCGTTCGGGGCCGATTCGTTCTGCCAATTCCTGGAAGGTTGCGATTCGTTCGTCCAGGGTCGGCAGGTTCGGCTCGAAAGTTTTGTTATAAGGGTTGAGAGTGAACTGGAAATAGTAGTTGAAACCACGCTGATCAAGTTCCTCCAGATGCTGCATGAGCGGTTTCGGATTTTTAGTCCAGAAGCAGATGGCGTCCACGCAGTCAGGATTCAGGCTGAAACCGGAGACCTGGTTGCTGTTAAAGGGATTCACACGGAGGAAGAAGCCTTCGCGAATGCGTTTCATAAACCATTCGCTGTAGAAAGCGGGGATGTCGGTGCGTCTACTTGCTGAGATGATCATGGTTTACCTCACAATTTTGTTCCTTCCTCTCGCGACGCTTGTTGAGGCATTAAACAGCTAGCCTTAGAACAAGTCGTCTGAATGTCATTTTAGGCCCAACGCCACTTTGGATCGTTGGGTTTTATATTATCTGACTTTCGAAGGATATGTGATTGGCAATCCCGGGTATCAGATAAAGGCTGGTTTTGATTCGTTTCTGCAAAATCCTATAGTCGGGGAGTTGGGAGAGGATGTGAATAAGACAGGAAGTTTATTCTTTCTATGTGGCCAGGCCTTGGGTTGACATCCGCCGCATTGATACTTACGTTAAGCTGTACAACTAAGCTAAATGTAAAAATATTCTTTAGGAGGCAGAACCACCATGTCGGTAAGCAAACGTAAGTTCAAAGCCGAGGTTAACAAGATCCTCGACCTCATGATTCACTCACTCTACTCGCACAAGGAGATTTTTCTCCGTGAATTGATCTCCAACGCGTCCGACGCCATCGACAAAGCCCGTTATTTGTCGCTGACTGATAAGACAATCAACCCGACTGGAGACGAATGGCAGATCGAGTTGATCCCCGATGCCGTGGCTGGCACACTGACAGTGCGCGACAACGGCATTGGCCTGACCCGCGACGAAGCTGCCGAAGCGCTGGGTACCATTGCCCACTCAGGCACCAAGGAGTTCCTTAAACTGCTTGAAAGCAACAAAACCAAGGAAAATCCGGAGTTGATTGGCCAATTTGGTGTCGGCTTCTACTCCGCTTTCATGGTCGCCGACCAAGTTACGGTCCTCACCCGCCGCGCCGACGCATCTCCCGATGAGGCAATCCGGTGGAAATCGGAGGCCGACGGCAACTACACTCTTGAAGACATCACCAAGGATACGCGCGGTACCGACGTTATACTCCATCTTAAGGATGATGATAAAAAGTACCTGGAGGAGTGGGAGATCCGCAAGGTCGTCAAGCAATACTCCGATTTCATCGAGTACCCGGTGGTGATGGGTGTGACCCGCAATCAGCCCGACCCCGATGATAAAGAAAAGACGATTGAAAAAACCGAGGTTGAAACCCTCAACTCGCGCAAGGCTATCTGGATCAAGGACAAGAGCGAGGTCAGTGAAGAAGAGTACAACGAATTCTATAAGCACATATCCCACGACTTCAACGATCCAGCCAGAACGATCCATTACCGGGCAGAAGGCACCACTGAATTCTCGGTTCTCCTCTACCTGCCGAAGGAG
>JAGXHM010000049.1 GCA_024636155.1 Deltaproteobacteria bacterium | reverse complement strand
TTCTGATTTGGAAACCAGCAATTTTTCGCAAGGTCAAGGAAATCAAGTATTTGAGCGGAGGCGTAGCACTTTACGCCGCACAATCAAATGCGCAGATTGACGCCGAGATTGCGGAAAAGGGCGGTTTCCGGACAGAAACTAGTTAATGGCTTTTATCAGTCACGCCTTACTAATCACGAGCCATCGGATTGAATCATGAATGATTACCTGACTTTTGCCCTCCCCAAAGGGCGCATCATGCAAGACTCCATGGAGTTGTTTGCCAAGATCGGAATTACCTGCCCGGAGATGGACGACCCCGGTCGCAAGCTGGTTTTTGTCAACCATGACGACAAGCTGCGCTTTATGGCGGTGCGTTCTCAGGATGTACCGACTTATGTCGAACATGGTTGCGCCGATATCGGCGTGGTTGGCAAGGATACTCTGCTGGAGCAGGATAAAGATCTGTACGAGCCACTCGACCTGCAGTTCGGCTACTGCCGCATGGTGGTGGCCGAGCCGAAAGAGTTGCGTCAGGATGATGATCCTGCCGGTTGGTCGAATATCCGGGTGGCAAGCAAATATCCCAACGTGACCGAAAAGTTTTTTGCCACTAAAGGCATTCAGGTCGAAGTCATCAAGCTGTATGGATCAATCGAACTTGCACCGCTGGTTGGTCTGGCCGAGCGTATCGTCGACCTGGTTTCGACAGGCGGAACCATGCGTGAGAATGGCCTGGTTGAAGTGGAAACGATTGCCGAGATCACCAGCCGTCTGATTGTTAATCGTGCCAGTCTCAAGACCAAGCATCGCCGTATTTCCAAATTGATTGAAGAGTTGGAAAAGGTGATCGACGACGGCCCGCGGATTTCCGATTAAGGAGAGAATTATGATTCGGTTTCTGCGTTTTTCAGATGCCGGCTTTGCTGACGCGTTTCGCAAGATCAGTGAACGTGGGGAGACGGCGCCCGCTGGAGTTCTTGAGACTGTTCAGGACATTCTGACAGACGTTCGTCAACGAGGCGACGCAGCGCTTTGTGAATACACAGAGCGCTTTGATCGTCTCAAGCTGGAAGCTGGCAGTCTCGAAGTCTCTGCCAAAGAGATTGAGCAGGCCCTGGCTGCGGTCGATAGCGAGACTTTGGCAACTCTGCAGTTGGCTGCAGATCGAATTGCGGCTTTTCACAGTAAGCAGAAGGAAGAAACCTGGCTCTCCGACGATGAGCCAGGCATCCAGTTGGGCCAGATGGTCACACCTCTTGATCGGGTCGGCATCTATGTGCCAGGCGGTAAGGCGGCCTATCCATCATCCGTGCTGATGAATGCGATTCCGGCCAAGGTTGCTGGTGTTGGTGAAGTTATTATGGTCGTGCCGATGCCGGATGGTGTGGTCAACCCTTACGTTTTGGCCGCAGCGCACATTGCCGGTGTTGACCGGATTTTCAAACTTGGCGGTGCCCAGGCCGTGGCGGCTCTCGCTTACGGTACAGAGACGGTGCCGAAGGTCGATAAGATTACCGGACCCGGCAATATTTATGTGGCCACGGCCAAGCGTCTGGTCTTTGGTACTGTCGACATCGATATGATCGCCGGGCCGAGTGAAATTCTGGTGATCAACGACGGGAGTGGCAACCCCGCACATATTGCTGCTGATTTGCTCTCGCAGGCCGAGCACGACGAGCTGGCCGCCTCTCTTTTGATTACGACCGATGAAACTTTTGCAGAGAAGGTCGCTGCGGAATTGGAAGTCCAGCTTGAACAGTTATCTCGGGCTGCAATCGCTCGTCAGTCGATCGACAACTTTGGTGCGATCATTCTTGCCCGTGACCTGGACGAAGCGGCGGCATTCAGTAATCAAATTGCACCGGAACATCTGGAACTGGCCGTTGTTGAACCCTTTGCGCTGCTACCGCAAATCAGGCACGCCGGGGCGATCTTTCTTGGGCATAATACGCCGGAAGCGGCGGGTGATTATCTGGCCGGACCCAATCACACCTTACCGACCGGTGGCACGGCACGCTTCTTCTCACCACTTGGAACTGAGGACTTTGTTAAGAAGTCGAGCTTGATTTCTTTCAGCGCCGATGGGTTGAACCGGTTGGGTCAGGATATTATTAAAATTGCCGAACTTGAAGGTCTGCAAGCTCACGCCAGATCGGTCTCAATTCGACTTGATAAAAACTAAAGGTAACTATTCAGTCTACAAAGAAAACCTCTGGACATAGATAAGAACCTGATTTACACGGACTGAACAAAACCTAACACCTTAAATCGATTCAACGCGGAGGCGCGGAGACCCTGAAGGTCAATAAACTCTTTTTAGTGACTTTTCTCTTAACGGTTTCGAGTCCTTAAATATAAATTTGGGTCCTCCGCACCTCTGTGCCTCCGCGTTGAATCATAAAGTTAAGAGTGTGCTGAATAGTTTCGAATGAGGCAGGTTTTTGTTTTAATTTAAAAGTCAAAATAAGAATCTAAGATTAATTTTTTTGGGGAGGAAGGTATGGCAAGGATCGCCACGATTGACCGTAGCACCAAAGAGACCAACATTAACTTGACTCTTGATCTGGATGGTCGCGGTGAGCATCAGATTGAATCTGGAGTCCCTTTTTTCGATCACATGCTGACCCAGATTGCTCGTCATGGCTTCTTCGATATTCAGCTTTATGCCAAAGGTGATTTGGAAATAGATGCCCATCATACGGTTGAAGATGTTGGCATCTGTCTCGGCGAAGCGTTCAAGAAGGCGCTTGGTGACAAAAGCGGAGTGCGCCGCTACGGTCGTGGCACTATGCCGATGCACGAAGCCCTGGCCGCTGTGATCCTCGATTTCTCCGGTCGGCCGTTTCTGGTGTTCAATGTGCCGCTGCCGAAAGCTCAGGTAGGTAACTTTGAGCTGGAGCTGGTTGAGGAGTTCTTTACGGCATTCTGTAACCACTCTGGCGCAAATGTGCACGTTAACCTGGCTTATGGCGACAATTTGCATCACATCGTCGAGGCAGTTTTCAAGGCGTTTGCCCGCGCGCTTGACGAAGCGACCCAGCTTGATTCCAGAGTCGAGGGTGTCCTTTCGTCTAAAGGAACGCTTGAGTAGGAATGACAGATGATCACAATCATTGATTACGAAATGGGTAACCTGCGCAGCGTCGAAAAAGCTTTTGAAAAGCTTGGTCATACCGCCAGGGTCAGCAATAACCCCGAAGATCTTCTGCATACGGATAAAATTGTCCTTCCCGGAGTTGGTGCTTTTCGTGACTGTATCAATAATCTACGCACCGGTGGTTTTGTCGAACCTTTGCTGCAGCATGTTGCGTCCGGCAAACCGTTGCTCGGGATCTGTGTCGGTATGCAGATGCTCTTCGACGAAAGCGAAGAGTTCGGTCGTCATCAGGGTTTGGGTCTGGTGCCGGGGAAAGTCATTAAGTTCCCAACCGACATGAAAGAAAGCGACGAGCGTCTCAAAGTTCCGCACATGGGCTGGAATAATATTCAGATAAAGAAACCGTCACCGATTTTCGAGGGCACAGACGATGGCAGCTTTGTCTACTTTGTCCACTCTTACTACTGTGCGGCTGATAACCCGTCTGATGTCGCTGCGACCTGTCACTACGGTGATGTCGAATTTTGTGCCTCTGTCTGGCGTGACAATCTCATGGCAACTCAGTTTCATCCGGAAAAAAGCCAGACCGTCGGTCTGAATATTTTTGACAAGTTTGGAAAGCTATAACTTAATCTGCGCCACGAAGACACAAAGGCACGAAGAACTTTGTTGTTTGCCCAAGCTGATTCTCTTTTGAGTCTTAGAGCCTTGGTGGCCGATTTGGAAGGTCTTAAATGATAGTTCTACCCGCAATTGATTTAAAGAACGGCCAATGTGTTCGTTTGGAACAAGGGCTGATGGAAAAGGATACTGTCTACTCCGATGATCCGGCCGCGATGGCCCGCCACTGGCAGGATGAGGGAGGTGAATTCCTGCATCTGGTCGATCTCGATGGTGCCTTTGCGGGCGTGCCGAAGAATCGCAAGGCTATTGAAGCGATCGTCGCTGCGGTTGATATCCCCACTGAACTCGGCGGGGGTATCCGTGATTTGGAGACGATTGAAGCGTACCTGAAGCTTGGTGTTGATCGTGTTATCCTCGGTACTGTGGCCAAGGAAAACCCGGAACTGGTCGCTGAGGCTTGCCGAAGGTTCCCCGGTCAGATCGTCGTCGGTATTGATGCCAAAAATGGCCTGGTGGCTGTACGTGGCTGGGCTGAAGTTACAGAGAAAAAGGCGATTGATCTCGCCCGGGAAATGGAAGGTTTTGGCGTGACGGCCATCATCTATACCGATATCGCCCGCGACGGTATGATGCAAGGCCCGAATCTCGAAGCGACCGCTGCTTTGGCCGAGTCCATCTCGATTCCGGTGATTGCTTCCGGGGGGGTATCGAGCCTTGATGATATCCGAAACTTGCTGAAGATCGAAGCCTCCGGAGTTGCAGGGGTGATCACCGGCAAGGCGATTTACAATGGTGCGTTGAACTTACGTGAGGCAGTGGCTTTAACCAAACAACTTTGAAGGGTATAGCCACGAAGGCACCAAGGCACTAAGAATTAAGTTGTTTTTCTTTGTGTCTTGGTGCCTTCGTGGCAAATCAGATTTATGCTTACAAGACGAATTATCCCATGTTTAGACGTTAAAGATGGCCGCGTGGTCAAGGGCGTGCAATTTCTTGAATTGCGTGACGCTGGTGATCCTGTGGAGGCAGCCGAGGCGTACTGCGCTCAGGGTGCCGATGAACTGACCTTTCTCGACATCACGGCTTCAAGTGACAAGCGTGGCATCATCCTCGATGTAGTCGCTCGAACTGCTGAGCGGGTTTTTATGCCACTCACTGTTGGTGGTGGCGTGCGTGAGATTGCTGATATCCGTAACCTGCTTAATGCCGGTGCCGATAAGGTCTCGATCAATACTGCAGCCGTGCAGCGTCCCGAGTTTGTCCGCGAGGCAGCCGAGCGTTTCGGTTCTCAATGTATCGTGGTTGCTATCGATGCCCGTCGCGTTCCTGAGAGCGATCCGCTGGCGTGGGAAGTCTATACTCACGGCGGGCGTAATCCGACCGGAATCGATGCTCTGGAATGGGCTGAACGGATGGCTGATTACGGTGCAGGTGAAATCCTGTTGACCTCGATGGATTGTGATGGCACCAAGGATGGCTACGATATCCCGCTGACCCGAGCAGTCAGTGACCGGGTCACGATTCCGGTGATCGCCTCCGGCGGTGTTGGTAACCTCGAACATATCCGCGGAGGTCTGGTTGAAGGTGGCGCAAGTGCGGCCCTGGCAGCGAGTATCTTTCATTTCCGTGAATACACTATCGGTGAATGTAAGGAGTATCTGCGCGAACATGGAGTGCCGGTACGATTTTGAGGCTTTTGCAAGGATTGATTTTAGCCACAAAGACTCAAAGACACGAAGAAACAAATCCAGAATTTTGTTGGTTTCTTTGCGTCTTTGTGGCTTGGTGGCATTCTTTGGTTGTCTGAGGTTGGAATGATGAAAAACGATAATGAAATACTGAACGCCATTTACGAGGTCATCCAGGAACGCAAGCAGAATTCCTCAGAAAAATCTTACGTTGCGTCACTCTATGCCAAGGGGCTCGACAAAATCCTCGGTAAGATCGGTGAAGAGGCCACGGAAGTCGCCATCGCCGGCAAGGGCGGCCAGACTGACGAGGTCGTCAGTGAGGTGGCAGACCTCTGGTTTCACACTCTGGTCCTGCTCAGCTATTACGATTTACCGCCAGAACGGATTTACGCAGAATTGCAGCGCCGTTTCGGCACTTCCGGTCTGGAAGAAAAAGCCAGCCGGACAAGCTGATGTCATAAATAGGTTATGCGGCTAGAACCAAATTAGAATTCAACGCGGAGCCGCAGAGACTGCAGAGGTCTGCCCATGACCTTTAAACTCCTCTTTCCTCTCTGCGCCTTCGCGACTCAGCGTTGAATGGCCTTGCAAGCTTTTAGGTTTCGATTTTTAATATTGATAGTCTGTTTTAAGGAGTTACAAGAATTATGAGTATCCAGGAAAAATTGCTCGAAGCGATGAAGGTGGCGATGAAAGCCAAGGACAGCCTGCGGCTGAGTACGATTCGCATGGCCCGTACCGCGCTAAAAAACGCCGAAATTGATACGCGCCAGGAACTTGATGCGACCGAGGCGATCAAGATCCTTTCGACTTTGGTCAAACAGCGGCGCGAAGCAGCTGAAGCTTACCGGGAGACCCGCCCTGAACTGGCTGAAAAAGAAGAGCTGGAGGTGGTTATTTTACAGGAATTCCTGCCATCCCAGTTAAGTGAAGTTGAACTGGCTGAATTGGTCACCAAAGCAGTCGCCGAGAGTGGCGCCAGCTCGATGAGAGATATGGGTGCGGTCATGAAGCTGGTTACACCACAGACCACCGGCCGCGCTGATGGCAAGCTGGTCAGTGAATTGGTTCGTAAGCAGCTGGTGGGTTAGAGGGAGGTCGGTTTCTGAAATGAACGGCATTGATATTGCCATCCTTGTCATCCTCTGCGGCTTTTTGCTGAAGGGGTTGCTACGCGGCCTGCTCAAGGAAGTCTGTTCTTTGGCAGGCTTTTTTGTCGGTGCGTTTCTGGCGTTCCGTTATCATGGGCCCCTGGCTGATGCTCTTTTGAAGCAGGTCGACCTGCCTGCCCAGATTGCCGTCGCCATTACCTTTACCGTCCTTTTCCTCGCGACCATGACTTTCTTCCTGGTGCTCGGTTTTCTTTTGTCACGTTTTGTGAAACTACTTTTTCTCGGCGGTTTCAACCGCCTGATCGGCGGACTGTTCGGCTTAATTCAAGGCGTCCTGCTGCTGGCGGTGGTGGTCTTTGCGCTCTCTTTGCGACCCCTGCCCTGGGGGATGGACAAGGTCATGAAAGAGGCCTACCTGGCTCCGCCTTTTGCTGAGCTTGGTGGAGCGGTTCTGGAAGGGAGCCAGCGCGTTCTGAAATAATGGTAGAGACTCTGGGACATGTACACATAAGGAGTGGAGACAGCCTGGTTCAGCTTGAGTTTGCCAAGGTTGTTGACCTAGTGATCGGCAAGACCCAGTCGCCTTACGGCCGTGTTCTGGCTGCTGCACTAACGCCTCTTTATGAGCGAAGCCAGATTGAAGAAGCCCTGCGCGAGGCCTCAGAAGCCGGGCAACTGCTGCAGAAGGATGGCCCTCTGCCGCTCGGTTCAAGTGCTGATTTGTTGCCACATCTTGCTCGGTTGCAGACCGAAGGGCTCCGCCTTGAACCTGAAGTCTTGCGTGATGTGCAGGTCGCTCTTGAGGCTGCTGCGGTGTGCCGACAAAAGTTGCTGAGCAGTGATGTCTGTCCCTCTCTGCAAGTCTTTGCACGACAACTGACTGCGTTGCCGGAACTGGTAACAGAAATCCGACGCACTATCGGTTCGCGCGCGGAAATTCTCGATTCGGCTTCTTTTGAACTGGCTGATCTACGCGATGGTCTCAAGGCTGAGCGCAGCCGGGCCAAACGTCAGCTTGAGCGGCTGTTACAGGACGAACGCCTGCAGGGGGTTTTTCAGGAATCGCTGATTACCGATCGCAACGGACGCTATGTTGTGCCAGTACGAGCTGACCACAGCGGGCGTCTGAAAGGTTTTGTCCACGACGTTTCCGCCAGTGGCCAGACACTTTATGTCGAGCCGGCGGCTGCGCTGGAAAGTAATAATCGCGTCCAGACTCTGGTGCATAAAATTGCACGTGAAGAGGAACGGATTCTGGCGCGTTTGACGGCTGGTGTCCGCGAAGTTCGAAAACCTCTGGCTGATAATCAGGCCGTTCTGGCCCGACTAGATCTACGACAGGCGATTGCTCGTTTGACTGTCGATCTCGATGGCATTGTCCCCGAACTGGCAATGGAACCGTCGCTGGCCTTGCATGATGCCCGACATCCTTTGTTGGTTGCAGCAGAACGAACCAAGGCAGGGGCTCCGAAGGTGGTGCCGGTTGATCTGCGCCTGCCAGAAGAGTGTCATACCCTGATCATCAGCGGGCCGAATACTGGCGGCAAAACGGTTGCACTCAAAACGGCTGGTTTACTGGTGTTGATGGTTCGCGCGGGCTTACCAATCCCGTGTGCTCCAGGTAGCCGGCTCTTCCCTTTCGCCCCGGTGATGGCCGATATCGGCGATGAACAAAGTATTGAGCAGAGTCTTTCTACCTTTTCCGGGCATCTGCTACGTTTGTGCAATATCCTGGAAAGGGCAGATCATGAGACTCTGGTGCTGATGGACGAATTGGGCACTGGTACTGATCCTGGTGAAGGATCGGCCCTGGCCTTGGCCGCTGTTGATAGTCTGCGAGATGTTGGCGCACGAATTCTGGCGACCACGCACCTGCACGTCATCAAGGGCTATGCGCAGCTTGAATCACGGGTGGAAAATGCTGCTGTAGAATTTGATACGGAAAGTCTGCAGCCGACTTATCGACTTCATTACGGCATTCCTGGCGCCAGCCATGCGTTCACGATCGCGCGACGTATCGGTTTGCCGGAAAAGGTTCTGGCCGCCGCAGAGGATTACCTTGGGCAAGGTGAACGCGAAGGCGTAGCCATTATTGAGCGACTGCAGACCTTGCAGGCAACTCTGGATGATGAGTTGCGCACAGCGCAGGATTTGCGTTCTTTTGCCGAGGTGGAGACACTACGCATCCGTGAAGAACGGGTGGCGTTGGAGAACCAGCGTAAGGTGATCCTCGATAAGGTGCGCCAGCAAGGGGTGCAGATGCTGGCTGCCGCAGAGGAGAAATTGCAGCTGTTGTTTAGTCAGATCCCCGAAGGGTCGGTACAGTCTAAAGACCGTGCGGTATTGACCAATGCCGTCAGGGTGTTACATGAGACGTTGCCGGAGCCTTTGCCGCAAGGGCCTGAACGGGTTCCTGAAGAGATTGCCGTGAGGGAAAAGCTCTATGTGCCAGCGCTGGGGGTTGAAGCTGAAGTCACCCGCGTTGATGGTGATCGGATTGAACTGCTGGCCGGTGGTAAAAAGTTGCGACAACTTCGCTCGTCCTTGCGCCAGTTTCAGCCTCGCCGGTATGCCAGCCATCAGAAACCGGCACCACGAATTCGCGACCGTGTCGAACGCAATGCTTTTTTGCCGCGCCTGCTTCTGGTCGGCAAGCGCGTTGAAGACGCACAAGGGTTGCTTGGCCGATTTCTTGACGAAGCGTTGCTCCATGGCGAATTGAATCTGGAGATTGTGCACGGCGCTGGTCAGGGTATTCTGCGCAAGGCGGTCCGGGAGTTCCTCGCGGAAAGAAGAGAGGTGGCTATTTTTCAGGCTGCCGGAGCAGAGCAGGGTGGAGATAATGTGACGCTTGTGGAGTTGAGGCACTGATGGGACGCATAGCAGACGATAAAATAGAGGCGATCCGCGACCGCTGCGATATTGTCGAGGTGGTCTCCAGCTATCTTCCTCTCAAACATTCCGGTGTTAATCATCAGGGTCTCTGCCCTTTCCATCAGGAAAAAAGTCCTTCATTCAATGTGAATTCGGCTCGGCAGATTTTTCACTGTTTCGGCTGTGGAGTCGGTGGCAATGTCTTTTCTTTCCTGATGCGTATGGAAGGACTGAGATTCCCGGAGGCAGTCAGACGACTTGGTGAAAAGGTCGGAATTGAGGTTGAAGAAGAGGCGGTTTCTTCCGACGAGATACGGCGCCGTGAAGAGCGTGAGCGCCTGCTGCAGATCAACGAAGTGGCAGGGACGTTCTATCATCAGACTTTGCTCAGCGACGAATCCGGGGGGGGCGGTCGCCACTACTTGCGGCAGCGCGGGTATGAAGGGGAAACCGTGCGCGCCTTCCAGCTTGGCTTTGCGCCAGAAGCTCGGGGTGTTCTGGAAAAACACTTGCTGGAGAAAAAGTTCGCAATTCATGTTGTCCAGCAGTCAGGACTGGTTCGCCCAGGCAAGCAGGACCGGGGTCATTACGAGCTGTTTCGCAATCGCCTGCTTTTTCCGATTCACGATTTGCAAGGGCGAATCGTGGCTTTCGGTGGACGCGTTCTGGATGACAGTCTGCCAAAATATATCAACTCTCCCGAGACCGCGGTTTATCACAAAGGTCAGACTCTTTATGGGTTATACCAGGCGCGCGATGCCATGCGGCAAAGTGGTGAAGCGTTGGTTGTTGAGGGCTACTTTGATGTGCTGGCCTTGCATCGCGCCGGATTTGCCGGTGCCGTGGCGACTTGCGGTACGGCTTTGACTGCTGATCATGCCCGGCTCCTCAAGCGATACGCAGGTAAGATTTTATTGATTTTCGACGAAGATGCTGCAGGTCGCAAGGCAACGTTTCGTGCTATGGATGCCCTGCTGCCGGTCGGCCTGGCGGTCAGCGTGGTTGCTATGCCCGCTGGAGAGGATCCGGACTCACTGATAAAAACCGCAGGTGAAGATGGCTTCCGTCGTTGTCTGGATGCTGCGCGTCCGGTTCTGGAAGTGTTCATCGAGGATCAGTTGCGTATTAATGATCTGAGTGTCGAAGGGCGTGCGCGCGCTGCTGAGCAGGTTCTTGAGCGGATTCGTCGTTTGCCAGGAGATCTGGAGCGCAGTCTTTATCTGCAACAGTTGGCAGGCTTGACCAAGCTCGATGTTGAGCTTCTGAGGTCAAAGGTGAGTGGCGGTAGCCTTGTCCAGCCTCAGGTTCGCCGCGCGGTAGCCCAAACACTTCCGCGACAGAGGCCTTCTGCTGAGACTGAGAAAACCCAGAAATATCTGTTACGATTGATGTTGGTAAATGATCAACAACGTCGTTGCGTCCGGGAAGAGGGTACGGAGGGTTTTTTCCTCGATGAGCTTTTTCGCGGCTTGGCTGAGTATCTTCTGGAGCGCGAAGATGAAGACGGTCGGTTGCCTGAGGACTTGTTTGATGCCTCGCTAGACGAAGCTCATCAATCGCTTTTGGCCAGTCTCAAATTTCAGGACGATCAGGGGTGGGCCGACAACCCGGAAAAGATTCTCAGTGATTGTCGTCGCGCCGTCAGTAATTATCTGTTAAAACGACGATTGCAGGAAGTTGATCGGCTTGAGGAAGAAGCACGGAACAACAATGACGAAGCTGCTCTGATGCAGTATTTGCGAGAACGTATGGAGATTAACCAGAAGCTCAAAAAAAAGCTTTGAAAAATAGAAGCTTACCCATATAATGTAAAACTTATCTAAAAAATGCCTGTCCGTGAATTGGATGGGTCTCCTTGAGGGGCACATAGATGGCCAAAAAGACCAGCATCGAAGAAGTTCAGCAGTTGATAGATCTTGGTAAAGAAAAGGGTTTTCTCACCTATGATGAGGTGAACGATATCCTGCCAGCCGACATGGTTTCTTCTGAACAGATTGATGATGTCATGAGCATGTTCGGAGAAATGGATATTGAAGTGGTCGATTCGGAGCAGAAAGCCACTTCTACCAAGGAAAAGCTACAGGACGCTTCCAACAGCGACGATGGTGACGAAGAACCTGAGTTTGATACTGATGTCATGGGCCGTACCAGCGATCCTGTGCGGATGTATCTACGTGAAATGGGCCAAGTCTCCCTGCTGACCCGCGAGGGCGAAGTTGAAATCGCCAAGCGGATCGAAGAGGGTGAAGCTCTGGTTGCGCGGGTGATTGTCAAGACTCCAATCGCTTTTATGGCAGTGGTAAACCTTGGTGATCGGCACGAAAAGGGCCAGCTCACTGTTGCTGAAATCACCAAAGACTTCGACGTAGAAGAAGGCGCGGAGGCAGAAGAACGCCACCGTGTGCGAGTTGTCGGTCAGATCTCTGAGCTCAAAGTTCGTTACGATCGTTTCATGAACCTGCGCGATGAAGCCGCTGGCGCAACCAAGGTTGCCCGCAAGCCACTTGATAAAGAGATGGAAATGCTTAAGGTTGAGATGGGCGATCTGATGATTCAGATCCGTCTCAAGGATTATCAGGTTGCCAAGATCGTTGATAGCCTCAAGGACTTGGCAAAACAGGTTAAAAAGGCCAAGGAAGAGGTCAAGGCTTGCGAAGAAGCTTTGGGCCGTCCTTATGACGAAATCAGCAAAATGCTGCGCCGGATGCGCAAGAGCGAAAAAGACGCTCGTGCCGTGGCCGAAGAACTCAACCGCCCGATGGATACCCTGCTAGTCGTTGAAAAGCGCCTCAAGGGTACGGATCGTAAATTCATCAGGGTTGAAGAAGAATCCGGTTTTGCTCCCGAAGAGCTGCTCGAATCCCTTAAGGAAGTTAATAAGGGCGAGTGGCGTGCCAAGCAAGCCAAGACCGAATTGGTCGAAGCCAACTTGCGTCTAGTCGTTTCCATCGCCAAGAAGTACACCAACCGTGGTTTGCAATTTCTCGATCTGATTCAAGAAGGTAATATCGGCCTCATGAAGGCCGTTGACAAGTTTGAGTACCAACGAGGCTACAAGTTTTCGACCTATGCAACATGGTGGATTCGCCAGGCAATTACCCGAGCAATTGCTGACCAGGCACGCACCATCCGTATCCCGGTGCACATGATCGAAACGATCAACAAGCTGATTCGCACCAGCCGTCAGCTGGTTCAGGAAATCGGACGTGAACCGATACCTGAAGAAATTGCTGAGCGCATGGAACTACCTCTCGAAAAGGTACGTCGAGTTTTGAAAATTGCCAAAGAACCGATCAGTCTGGAAACCCCGATCGGCGAAGAGGAAGATTCCTCACTGGGTGATTTTATCGAGGATAAGGGGGCCATCTCTCCTCTCGAAGCTGTTATCAAAGGGAATTTGTCCGACCAGACAGCCAAAGTGCTGGCGACGCTGACTCCTCGTGAAGAGCGGGTTCTGCGTATGCGTTTCGGTATCGGTGAAAAATCAGACCATACACTTGAAGAAGTTGGCCAGGATTTTGCCGTTACCCGTGAGCGGATCCGACAGATCGAAGCCAAGGCGCTGCGTAAACTGCGTCATCCGAGCCGGGCCAAGCGGTTGAAGAGTTTTATGGAGACCAACAGCAACAACTAAGTTGTCTCCGGAGAGAATCTCTCTTGCTGTGATTCCATCAAGAGAAGAGCTCGGACACTGAAAAGTGATTGACAGAGAAGATAGTACAACATAAACTTTTACTTTGAACTTTAGCGGGCCCATAGCTCAGTTGGAAGAGCCACCGGCTCATAACCGGTCGGTCCCAGGTTCGAACCCTGGTGGGCCCACCACCCGCCACGAGGCTATGACAGAAATGTATAGGTTCACATAGATCTTCAAAAGTAAAAAGAGTGCAGCCGAAAACTAGGCTGCACTCTTTTTACTTTAGGGCCCCTAGCAAAACAGACAAGGAAAAATGGCAAAACAGAAGCAACGCATACAGGATCTAGTTGGTCTGGTTCATAAACTTTATGCTCCAGAGTTGGCAGAAGATTGGGATAATGTCGGCCTGCAGGTTGGTGATCCCGGTGCCCCGCTGGAGAAGGTTATGGTGGCACTCGATCCCAGTCTCTCTGCTGTTCAAGCAGCACGAAACGCTGGCGCTCAGGCACTGGTGACCCATCATCCTCTCCTCTTTCGTCCAATCAAGCGTTTGACTCCAGAAGATGCTGTTGGCCTGACTCTCTGGACAGCGGTACGAGACGAAGTGGCAATCATAAGTGCCCACACCAATCTCGATTGTGCTGTTGATGGCCTCAATAGCTGGCTGGCAACCCGATTGGGTGTGAAACAGAGCAGCCCCCTGCAGCCTGTTATTGGAGACTATCTCAAACTGATTGTGTTTGTTCCCTCAGGACATGAAGAAAGTGTTGCTGAAGCGCTCTTCTCAGCAGGTGCTGGACAGATTGGCCGTTACGACGAATGCTCTTTCCGCAGTTGTGGTGAAGGGACTTTCCGCCCGGGTCAAGGAACCTCCCCGTTCGTTGGTGAGATCGGCCAGAGAAAGCAACTCGAAGAAGTGCGTCTCGAAACGATTATACCCAAACGCAAGTTGGCGCGTGCTCTGGAAAAGATGCAGAAAGCCCATCCCTACGAAGAGGTTGCTTACGACCTTGTGTCATTGCAGAACCAGGTTCCTGGTGCCGGACTGGGGCGGATCGGTAAATTAGAAGAAGCAACAACTCTGGATAATTTCGCTGCCAGGGTCAAGGATGCTCTCGGCTGTGACCACCTTCGTCTGACCGGGTCCGGAAGTCAAATCATTCACAAGGTGGCTCTTTGCGGCGGCAGTGGTGCTGGCCTGCTGCAGACAGCCCACCGTCAGGGCGCAGATGTCCTGGTTACCGGTGATGTTAAGTACCATGAAGCTCGCCTGGCTGAAGAACTTGGCATTGCTTTGATAGATGCCGGGCATTTTGCCACTGAACAATTGATGATTGAAAAGGTGGCCGACTCGTTGCGTGAAGCTGCTCAACTACGCCACTGGGATATTATTTTTGAAGCCTATGCCGGAGAAGAGGATCCTTTCCGGTTATACTAAAAGCTCGGTTGCTCAGGCAGTCGATACAAAGAGATTGTTGATAAGGGAGGCTTTATCGTGCATAAGCAGTTGCAGTTACTGCGAGATTTGCAGGAGTTGGATACGGAAAGAAAGACTGTTGAGACTGAACGACAGGTTGGGCTAAAAGAGCAGCAGGCTCTTAATGCTGAACTTGAGCGTCTTCAGAAGATGGTTGATAGTCTGGCGGGTGAGATCAGCGTACTAGAAGGTGAAAAATCCGAGCTGGTCAGTGCCATGGCTCTGGAACAGGGAAATGTTGAGCGTTCAGAGGGCCGACTTCCTCAGATCAAAACGCAAAAAGAGTACGTTGCGGTGCTCAAGGAAGTTGATACAGCCAAGAAACTTTCCAAAGATTTGCAGGCGGGTATTGATGCCAAGGATGAGATTCTTCAGTCACTCACCGCAGATAAGGACGAGAAGGATGGTGAATTAGCGGCGAACGCAGAGCAGGCTGAGGCCCGTTGTGCCGAGGTCGACGCTTCCATGGTTGCCGTGAATAAGAAGCTTGTCGAGATGGATCGTCAGCGCGCTGCCCAGTTGGAAGAGTTGCCAAAGAAACTGCGCAAGCGTTATGAACTCCTGATGTCCCGGCGTGCCGGTGTGGCTATCGTCGAGGCCCGTAATGGCGCCTGCCTCGGTTGTCATATGCAACTGCCGCCGCAGATGTTCAATAGCCTCTTCGTCCTTAATGAAATTCAGTCCTGTCCACATTGTAGCCGTCTGCTTTTTGCGACAGCACCAGACTGATTTTTTCCTGGAACCGTCGCTTAGTAACGGATTCATGATTCTGAAAAATGACGTGGTTGGAGACAACCAGACGATCGCCGGTCCATGCATTTGGACGGGAGGAAAGTCCGGGCTCCACAGGGCAGGATGGTCCTTAACGGGGACCGGGGGCGACCCCAGGGAAAGTGCCACAGAGAGAAGACCGCCCGATTGAGCCTCGGCGAAAGCGGGTAAGGGTGAAAGGGTGAGGTAAGAGCTCACCAGTGCAGGCGGTGACGTCAGCAGCTCGGTAAACCCCATCCGGAGCAAGGCTAAATAGGGGAGTGTTTGAGGACGGCCCGTCCGAGACTCCCGGGTTGGCTGCTTGAGGCCGTCGGTAACGGCGGTCCTAGAGGAATGATCGTCGCCGCATGACAGGTAACTGTTGCGCGGAACAGAACCCGGCTTACGGTTCTCTCCAACCACTTTATATTGGCGGTACCGGCTTGATGGTCGGTACCGTTTTTTATGGGATTCACATATGGCAGATGGATAGGTCGTCTGCGACGCTATGGCTCTGAACCTACGCCGGGGTTTTGGGCGAAGTAATATTCTTCAAGTCCACCCCCAAGACCAGACAGCCCCAACCCGTCAGAAAGACGAACTCGCCCAACGGCGTGATCGCTCCCAACCATTTCACGCCGATAAGGCTCTGCAGCTGAAGGTTGCCGAAAAAGAGGACGGTGCCGGCGAAAAAGCACCAAGCACCACCGCTGATCCGCGGAGAGGAGCAATTCGACAAGACTGTCAGCTTTGACAACGTTCAGCATCAGCAAACAGTGATTTCCATTTCAGGAAACGCTCGGTGAGGGGATTAACGCGGGACACTTCCGGAACTGTCCCCGTTCCCTGCAATACCGGCAAAACTGGCCGCCACATACAACAGGTATGTCACATGTGGTGGCCAGCTTTGCAGCAAGTCCTTTCGAGATCTCTGCTCACCGTCAAATTTACCTTGTAATTTCAGTGAATTGCACACGCAATACCGAGAGATCGTCTCCGGCACGCTTGTTGCTATATATACAATCAAATCAGCCTTCAACACATAACAATAGATACGAGGAGAAAAGATGCGCTCATTATCCATGTTCAACCTGCTGTTATTATTCTTGGTGGCCGGTTCACTGGTCGGCTGTTCATCCAATATCCCGCCTCCGACCCAGAAACTGGCCTTTTCGGAAGCAGCCATCAACCAGGCTGAAGCGGCGGGTGCCGTAGAGTTTGCGCCGTTGGAAATGCGCTCGGCCCGGGAAAATCTGGCCAAGGCCCGGGAGGCCGTGACCAAACAAGAGAATCAAAAAGCCTTGCAATTCGCTGAGCAGGCCGAGGTCGACGCCAAATTGGCTGAAGCCAAAGCGCGGACAGCCAAGGCGCAGATGACAGTTGACGTACTTCGGGAGAGTATTCATACCCTGAAAAGCGAAATCAGGCGCAAGGTCAATCCTTGAGCCCAGCCCTGACCCTTACCAGGAGGTATTTTTTCATGAATAGCAAGAATCGATTTATTTGCTCTTTTGTCCTTATTGTGTTTACCAGCGCCTTGCTGGCAAGTTGTGGCCCACCGATGAAGAATGTTGATTTGCAGAAAGCCCAGGTTTCCTTTGCGGCAGCGAAGATGGATCCGGTCGTGGTCCAAAACGCGCCCTTGGAGTTGCAGACGGCTGAGACCTCTTTGCAGAACGCCGAACGTCTGTGGAAAGCCGACGCCAAACCGACAGACGTCAGCCACCACGCCTATCTTGCGTTGCAACGCACGGCTATCGCCAAGGAGATAGCCAGTCAAAAATTGGCTGAAGAGCATGTCGAGGCAGCCAGCAGCGAACGCGCCAAGGTTCTGCTTGAGGCTCGAACCTACGAGGCCGAGGACGCGACCGAGGCCGCAATAGTGTCGCGCAAGCAGGCTCAGGAGGCGGCCAAAGACGCAGATTTAGCGCGTCGTCAGGCAGAGGAGCAAGCAACTCTTCTCGCTGCCAAGACGGCTGAGAGCCAGCTGGCCGCAGAAGAGGCCAGAGCGGCTAAAGCGCGGACGAAACAACTGGAAGCCGAAGTCAGCCAGCTGCAGGCAATCAAATCCGAGCGCGGTCTGGTCATCACCCTTGGGGATGTGCTCTTTGATACTGGTAAGGCCGAGCTTAAGGGGGGAGCGGTGGCGACGATCAGCAAGATCGCCAACTTCATGAAAACCTATCCGACGCGGACTTTGCTGGTGGAAGGCTTTACCGACAGCACCGGCTCCGATAGCTTCAATCTTGCTCTCTCAGAACGACGGGCCAATGCCGTGGGTTCTGCCTTGATTGCCAGCGCCGTTGCAACGCAACGTGTTGCTGTGCGCGGTTATGGAGAATCTTATCCGGTTGCCAGCAACGATACTCCTGTGGGACGCCAGTTGAATCGCCGGGTTGAAGTCATTATCTCCGATGAAAATGGTCTGATCACAGAACGCCGATAAATTTATTTTTATGCCTTGACGGAAAAAAAGCCCTCCGCTGGAAGGCAAGCCGTTTACTTGAGGTGTTGAAAACCGAAAAGCCTCCTAACCTTGATTGGTTGGGAGGCTTTTCGGTTGGATCGTTATTACAACAGTAACAACTCAGATTTTATCGAGGTTTTACAAAAGACGAAAGCTTACCATGACCTCACCTCCGCGCAATCGACATGCACGAAATCGGATTTCGGATAGTAGCCGACGCCTCCTCTGCGCAGGGTTAAAGCTGCCTTGTGCAGAACCTTGAGGGGAAGACCGGAAAGCCGCAGATCCACGGCCTTGCCTTGCATCTGATCGCTGTTCTTGGCGACAGCGCGGACCTTTTGCGCAGGTCCTCGCCGATGTGCTGAATAGTTACTGGGAATAAAGCCTTCACCGGTCAAGGATCACCTGCCGCAGTGAACCTCGCGGTTTTGCATCTCCTCCCGTGCAGGCCACCTCAGCCATCACTTTTGCTGCTATGCTGGATTCGGGTGGCTGTGAATGTCTGTGTATTTTCAGGGATTTGTGATATATTCTCTCTATGAAGAAACAACCGAAAACGGCGATTCGCAAAGGCCAGGCAAAGCCCTCAACCAAAAGTGCCCCGTCGCTGCAGGCGGGCCACCTGTTCCCGGTTGTCGGTATCGGTGCCTCCGCCGGCGGCCTGGAGGCCCTCGAGCAGTTCCTGCGGCATGTTCCGCAGGGTAGCGGCCTCGCCTATGTGATCATCCAGCACCTCGATCCGAACCATAAAGGGATGATGGCCGAGCTGCTGCAGCGCACCACCGGCATGACGGTGGTCCAGGCCAAAGACCGGATGCCGGTCAAACCGGACTGCGTCTACGTGATCCCGCCCAACAAGGATATGTCCATCCTGCACGGTGTGTTGCACCTGTTCGCTCCGGTGTTGCCCCGTGGCCTGCGCCTGCCGATCGATTTCTTCCTGCGCTCCCTGGCCGAGGACCGGCAGGAGAGCTGCGTCGGCGTCATCCTCTCCGGCATGGGTTCGGACGGCACCATGGGACTACGGGCCATCAAGGAAAAAGCCGGGTTGATCTTGGCGCAGGAGCCCGCTTCGGCCAGGTTCGACAGCATGCCGAGCAGCGGGATCGATGCCGTCAGCAGGATGAACGCCGGGAACGACGCCATCATCAGCCTGAAGAAAGCGCCGCTGTCCACGCTCGAGTGCTGCGAT
>JAGXHM010000007.1 GCA_024636155.1 Deltaproteobacteria bacterium | reverse complement strand
GGGGGAAGACTTTCCCTCCATAAAGGTAATGGTCGCTGTCGAGATTTTCTTCACCAACAAAAGGATGGCTCTTGGCTTCAAAAAAAACACGGAGGCGGCCATCATCCTCTTTCACTGCAATCATGCAGCAGTTGACCGGAAGGGTTGCAATGTCACCCGAATCAAGATCCTCAAGTACCGAGTCGAGAGCTTCCTGGTTGTCCTCTGCAAAACGCTGCAACAGGTCCCTATACTCTCCCAGACTGATAGGACCAAGACCGATGACAGTCACCATGTTCGGGCGCATTCGATCCATGAGACAAAGTGCCTCCTCGAAATGGTCGAATGGAAGCATAGATTCAGGGAAGAAAAGGAAATTGGATTTTTTGAGGTTACCGTGACCGGTAATCGTCAGATGGATGATTGACTGAATCCGCAGCCAGTTTTGCTCTGGATTGGCCAGGCGATAGACGCGATTATGCAGTTCGAGGTAGTTGGGAATCTGGCATGTAAGTGCATGCAGATGCTGCCTGAGAGGGAATCGGATCGAGAGTTCCTTTTCGACGATCTGAAACATGATTGATCTCCGGAAGTTATGTAGCAGTGGTGCCCTGACTGGCAGTGATGTGGCTAGCCGTCCATTAACCTTTTTAACCATACACCCCTCAAAAACACATGTAAAGTATTAGGGGTTTGCCCTGGATAACTACCCCATATGGTCTTTAACTAACTGTTTAATAATAACAATTGCGATTTTCAGTCAGGGTTATTGAAACGCCACTCACATGACGCTTAGCCTGATTCCTATTTCCCGAATAATTCCAGCAAACGTCGAGCACGGTAGTCGAATATCTCTTCCAGCATATTCTTCACCCAGAATTTGTGAACCAGGCCGCCGAACAAACCGAAGGGAAGCTGGTAGAAAACCCGGTCGAGCGTGCGGGTTTTTTTCTCCTCAAAACGTTCAATACGGTGCTGATGGTACCAAAGTCTGTATGGCCCGATCTTCTGTTCATCGACAAAGAAGGAACCGTCCTGAATGTGCTTGATCTCGGTCAACCAACGTCGTTTGCCAAAAGCAGGTATCTGGATTTCGTAGAGGATTGTCAGCCCGTTGTACATTTTGTCGGGGACTTCGGACAGGACTTGAAAGTGGAGGTCTGGCGGGGTCAGTTCGTTGAGGTTGATGGGGGTAGAGAGAAACTCCCAAACCTTGACCGGATCCGAGCCGAGGATAATTTCCCGTTCGAGAAGGTGCATAGAAGTCATTCCTGCTGATCAACGAAGATCAGTTGGCTGGTGTCGAATCCGAGCTTGTTCGCCGTGGCGATGAGGCTCTGCAGAGTCGCTTCGTCGAGCTGCCGGGTCCGCGCCAGAATCCACAGGTAATTTTTGTTAGGACCGCAAACCAATGCATAAGCATAGTTCTCCCGGTCGAGTTCGATCACGTTGTACCCTCCGTAAAAGGGCCAGAAAAAGGTGACCTTCAAGCGCGCGACGGTCGGATCGCTTATAAAGTAAGCTCGCCCCTTCGCCTCTTTCCACTTGCCTGTTAGGCTGACCAGGCCGCGATTAAGAACATCAACCCCTCCATCCGAGCGTTTGCTGTAGGTCGCGGAAACTTGGCTGAGGCCCCGCTCGAAGCGGTGATCGAGTCGGGCGATTTCGTGCCAGGTGCCCAGATAGCGGTTCAGGTCGAAGTTGTCAACCGGTATCACCCCCTGCGGGGATGCGGTACAACCGGCTAATAAGCAGGTGCTCAAGAGCAACGCCAAGGATTTCATTCTGACCTTTCAGGCACTTAATGCCTTGTGATTGAGGGCTTCAGATCTCTTCTGCAAGAGCAACATGGTTGATTATCTCAGAACTGGTCAACAATTCAAGGGCATGGTTTTGTTCACCATGCCCTTTCTTCTCAATACTTTGCTGTTAAACTTTGTGAGCACGATAACTTTGTACGAGGTGGATATATGTCAGAAGAGAAAATCCGCTTGGGAGTCAGCTCCTGCCTGCTTGGTGAAAAAGTTCGCTTCGATGGCGGGCACAAGCTTGATCACTTTTTAACCGACACCCTCGGCCGGTTTGTCGAATATGTGCCGGTCTGTCCCGAGGTGGAGGTTGGCTTGCCGACTCCCAGAGAGACTCTGCGACTGGTTGGGGAGCCGGAGGCGCCGCGGTTGGTCTTTACCAAAAGTGGCGAGGATATCACCGAGCGCATGACTGACTGGGCAAGAGAACGCGTGGTTGCACTGGAGAAAGAAGACCTTAGCGGCTTTATCTTTAAGTCGAAATCACCCAGCAGCGGTATGGAACGGGTCAAGCTCTATGATCGCAATGGCGTTCCCAACAAACAAGGGGTCGGACTCTTTGCCCGAGCTTTTATGGAGCACTTCCCTCTCTTGCCGGTCGAAGAGGATGGCCGGCTGCACGATCCCCACTTGCGCGAGAATTTTATTGAAATAATTTTTGTCCTCAAACGCTGGAGAGAGACTCTGGCGGAGGGAATGACCCGGGGGGGGCTGGTTAACTTTCACACCCGTCATAAGTTGCTGTTGTTGTCACACAGCACAGAAATCTATCGCCAGATGGGTCAACTGGTTGCCAGAGCAAAAGAGCTGGAGGAGAAGCTTTTGTTCGATCAATACCTGCTCTTGCTGATGAAAGGTTTGCGGCTGAAGACGACGGTGGCGAAGCATGTGAATGTGCTGCAGCATGTCCTTGGCTATTTCAAGCAACAGCTCAGCGCTGATGAAAAGCAGGAGATTCTAGGCATTATCGGCAATTACCGGGCACAACAAATCCCCTTGATTGTGCCAGTCACGCTACTCAATCACTTTGTACGCAAGTACGACCAGGCTTATCTGAAGCAGCAGATTTATCTTAATCCCCACCCGTTGGAACTGCAGTTGCGCAACCATGTTTAGTTGTTGAGGGTCCGATAAGGCAATCGCAAAGGCTTCATCGTCGGAATCTCAGCCTGTAGAATCGGTTCGCAACTCCGCATCTCGAGCAACCAGCAGCCTTTTATGCTGTGCTTTAAACACCTTGATAAGTGTAGGTCCCCAGGATGAAACGGCACAAAGTCAGACCCGGTTTTTGCGGAGTTCGGAGAGAGGATAAAAGGTGCCGCGCCAGGTGATCCCTTCTTTGGACAGGTTGCTGATCACCGTGCGGATGATAATGAAGGTGAAAAGCCCGGCGGTCAAAGGAAACCCCAGGGCATACCAGGGGCTGGAGCCGTGAAAGCGCGCTCCGTCGGCGACGATCAAGCTGATGACCGACACAATGGCGACGTATACCGCCAGGGTAGCCCCTTCAGTAACAACCAGGGCCAGGTAGGGCCAAAGGCTGGCAACCAGCTGAAAAAGCACCCCGGACGCGGCTAGCCATAAACGGTAGTCAGTGCCGGCGAAGACGTTCTTTTCCAGGCCCAAAACCAGTTCGCGAACGCTTGCATACCATTCAACTGAAATCAGATCTGTGCCGTAGACCAGCCTCTGACTGAAACCGGCCTTTTTAATGATTTTGCCAAGTTTGAGATCGTCATCAGGCCGTAACGCAATCGTCTGGTGTCCCCCCACCTGGCGATAGGCCTCGGCCCGCACCAGATTGAAGGCACCAATACCAATATGGCAACCACTCTTGGGATCGGCTGCTTTCCAGGGACGGGTAAACATGCCGAAAAAGAGACCGAATGCGGCTCCAAACATGTTGAGAAAAAGAGTCGGCATACGGGCCTCGGGGGTGGCCGCCAGGTGATCGATGTTTTCCTGCTGCAGATAGCTTATGGCTCGAGCCAGCGTGTCCGGAGTCATCACCACATCTGCATCGGTGAAGAGCAGCAGGTCGCCGTCAGCCTGTTGACTTCCCTTCCAGAGGGCATGGTTCTTCCCCAACCACCCGTCCGGCAGGTTGGTGATGTGAACGATTTCCAGGCGTGGATTGCAAGCGGCCATCTCATCCAGGATTGTGCCGGTCTCATCATCGGAGCGGTCATTAACAACGATCACCTGCAGATGCGGGTAGTTGAGGGCCAATAGCGACTGTAGCGCTGCCCGGATGTTGCGCTCCTCGTTGCGTGCCGCAACTACAATTGAAGCCGAGAGAGGAGAGGCAAAAGTTGGGCTGATATCCCTCAGGAAGATAACCTTGCGGCTGCCAATGGCGACTTCGAGGCCGATCAGGGTGTAGACAATCAGTATGCTAATGCCGAGCCAAAACAACACGTTCAACTCCCACTTTCACTTTTTGCAGAGTGCCTTTGAACCGGCGAATCTCCTGCAGCGCACCAAGGCGGCAGGGCCAGTTCTTTCTGCAGCTTTAGAACCGCCAGTTCCTTTGCCTTGGCTTCAATATCGATGGTGGCGTCAATTTGCAGCCATTCTTCCGGGAAATCATCTTTGTCAATAAAGTCGGCATGTGGTTTTGGTTTTCCTTGCCAGCCAAATTTAGGTGATGAAATATGGAAGTGGGGCTCGCGTTCGAGTTGTCGCCAACTCTGCATGCAGGCTTCTGTTGCTTCACTGATCGTCAGATCATCGGGGTTGCAGCGGTGGTGATGGACGTCGTAAACCAAAGGAATGGAGAGCTTTTCGCAGACGGGTAAAAGGTCTCTGACCGTGTAGCTGTGATCATCGTTTTCCAGAGACAGGCGACTGCGGATCGGGTCGGGCAGGGCCGATACTTGTTCCACCAGCCGCAAAAGAGCGCTACTCTTATCGCCGTAGACTCCACCGCCATGGATGTTGATAACGTCGGCACCGATCAGGACGGCCAGCATCACCTGGTAGTCGAGTTCTTTGAGAGATGCCGCTGTCACTTCCGGGCGGGGGCTGGAAAGAAGCGTGAATTGATCCGGGTGGAAGCTGAGACGGATCTGATACCTCTCCTTGAGAGCTTTGACCGAACTCAGTATTTTAGTGATTTCTTCACCGCTCGGCAGCTCTTCAAGTCGATAGCCGACCTCAGGATGAGTATACAGGGGCAGTAGCGGCGAGGAGACCCGAAAGGCACCAATGCCCAACCTGTGGACCTCTTCGACGGCGGCAACCAGAGCGAGCGCGTTGTCGAGACAGAGCTCACCGAGGCGGGCAAGTTGCCCTGCGCGATCAAGCTTCTTAACATACTTGGCCGTTGCGCTTCTGAAGCGGATGGGGGCCTCTTTAAAGAGGCAGCAGAGTCCTAGACGAAGCATTGTGACTCCTTCCTATCGGTTAAAGCGTGGGGCTTTGGAAGCTTTATCATCCTCTTGTGATAAGCTGATGACAAGTCTAACAAAACTCTATCCATTGCGTCAGCTCTCCCTGTGACAGCCGGTCGGGGTTCAGATAGCGATCTCTGGAGATAATGTAACATGACCATAGAAAAAGACCTGAAGCCCATTTTTGTCGCTGGAGCAACTGGTTATATTGGCGCACGCCTTGTCCCTCGGCTGCTGGCTGCTGGTTACCATGTCCGAGCCCTTGCCCGTGCCCCGAAAAAACTAAGCAATCGCCCCTGGGCACAACACCCGAAACTGGAAATTGTCAAAGGTGATGTTCTTGACAAAGCTGCGTTGCGAGAGGCACTTCGCCATTGTCGCGCGGCGTACTACCTGGTGCACTCGATGAATCCGGATGTCGGTGATTTCGCCTCTACTGATCGTGATGCTGCTCGTAACATGGCAGAAGCTGCGGCTGAAGAACAGTTGCAGCAGATCGTCTATTTAAGCGGGCTGGGTGACGAACAAAGTAAACTCAGCCATCATCTGCAATCGAGAACGGAAGTCGGTACGATTCTAAGCCAGGGCTCCGTTCCAGTGACCATTTTGCGTGCAGCGATGATTATCGGTTCAGGAAGTGCGTCTTTTGAAATCCTGCGTTATCTGGTTGACCGCTTGCCGGTCATGGTCACTCCGCGTTGGATTGATACACCCTGCCAGCCGATCGGGGTTAGGAACGTTCTGCACTATCTGGTCGGTTGTATTCAAAATTCGAAAACCATCGGCGCGACGTTCGATATTGGCCAGCCAGAAGTGACCAGCTACCGGGAATTGATGGAAATCTATGCTGAAGAGGCTGGTTTGCCACGCCGTTGGGTCTTCCCGGTGCCGGTGCTCACCCCACGGCTGAGTTCCTACTGGATCCACCTGGTGACGCCGGTTCCAGCCTCGATTGCCCGGCCGTTGGCAGAAGGCTTGAGCAACCCGGTGATTTGTCTGGAAAACCGGATAGTCGAACTGTTGCCGCAAGAGCTTTTTGACTCCCGCAAGGCGATTCGACTGGCCCTTGATCGCGTTAAACAGCATCAGGTGGAAACGTCATGGACAGATTCTGGAGAAATCAACCCTGCCGAATGGAGTGTTCCGGGAGATCCAAGCTGGGCAGGTGGCAGCTTCTACGACGATTCGCGACGGATCATTCTGGAGGCACGGCCAGAAGAGATCTGGCCAGCCGTTAGTTCCATTGGTGGAGAGATGGGCTACTATTATGCGAACTGGTTGTGGAGAGTTCGAGGGCTTATGGATCGCTTTTGTGGTGGGGTGGGACTTTGTCGGGGCCGACGTAGTCCAACAGAACTGTACCCCGGGGACACCATCGATTTCTGGCGGGTGATTGCCGTGCAAAAGCCCGACTACCTGATGCTTTCTGCCGAAATGAAGTTACCCGGGGAGGCGGTTCTTTCTTTTCAATTAAAAGAACTGGATAACGGGCACACTGAACTTCAGCAGATTGCCCGTTTCTTGCCGCGGGGATTGCTCGGTCTGCTTTACTGGTACGCAGTTGTGCCGTTTCATCATTATGTTTTCAACGGCATGTTGCAAGGCATAGCAAAGGCTTCTGAAAAACCCGTTATTCGTGGGGTAGAGCGGTTCAAGCCCTAGCAGCCTGTTGGACAATCAATGAACTGGCTGCAAATTCGCCTGTTTGGCCCATATCTCAGCTCCTTTTCGACCAATAGCTACGGCTATTACTCTCAAATGAGCTAAAGTCTGGTCTCAAACATCCAAATTTTCGCTTCGGCCCTGATTGTCCGACAGGCTGCTAGACGAAAGGAGGTTTCAATGAAACGACTCATACGTGCTGGCGCAGTCATCGCTGCGACGCTACTGGCATCGAATGCTGCAGCTCTGCAGATTGGTGCTGCCGCTCCTGATTTCACAGCCCTCTCGACCAAGGGAGAAATCACCCTCAGCCAGATTCTGGAGAAAGGACCAGTCATTCTGGCCCTTTTCTATGCCGATTTCACCTCTGGTTGAACCACTGAAATGCAGGCTTTTCAAAGTGACATCGCGCGCTTTGAAAAGCTTAACGTCCAGGTTCTGGGCGTCAGTTCCGATTCGTTGGAGACCCATAATGCCTTTGCCGAAAAACTCGGTTTGAGCTTCCCGTTGCTTGTTGATGATGGCGCAATCCGCAAGCTATACGGAGGCGGCCGGATAACATACCTTGTTGACCAGTCGGGCATCATCCGCTATGTCCACAAGGGCATGCCGGACAACGACAGGCTGATCCGCGAGGTCAATAACCTCCAATCTCATTAAAGCTTACGACCTCAGCTGTGGTGGCTTTGACAACGGCAACCATTGTGCGGATTCGCAACCTCTTCGTCAGAACGGCATGGCCAACGACCTTGAAAGAAGCTTTGCTGGAGGATTTGAATGAAGGTCCTTCCAAATGGGACGCCGTGGCGGTTCGCTCTACGGCACCCGGGGATGATTGGATTCGAACCAGCGACTCCTTGCTTACGAAGTCTTTGTAGCAAGAAAAAGGATTCTGATAGACAGTGAATAGAGTCCGCTTAAGTGGTAGAGCTTGGCAAGTTGAATGTGACAGTCGTTCCTTCCCCCTCTGTGCTCTCAACCCGAATACTCCCACCATGGGCTTCTACGATATGCCTGACAATACTCATGCCCAGACCAAGCCCTTGCGCTTTGGCATCGGTGGGCTTTGCCCTGTAGAATTTGTCGAAAACCTTGCTTAACTGTTCCTGACTCATGCCAATCCCATGATCCGTTACAGAGATTTCCCACCCGTTTGGGACTGGCCTCCCACTCAAAATCACCTTTTTGCCTTTGGGTGAGTATTTCACAGCATTACTCAATAAGTTTTCAAGGACCTGGTTGATACGCTGTCGATCGATAATGACTGAGAGAAGAGAGGGCTCTTCTGGCAGGACAAGCTGGAAAGAATAGTCCCTTTCGAGAAGATGATAAAATTCAATAACTTTATTGAGGACTTCCGCTAAATTGGTTTCATGCAAAGCCAGAGGAAGGGGGAGTCCACTTTCGATACGGCTGACATCCAGAAAATCATTGATCATGCGATCTAGGGTTTCTCCTCTTTCATAGATTTCGCGAAGGAATTCTCGCTTGAGATCCTCAGTCAGGTTGATGCTGTTGACAGGATCGAGGAGAAGTTCAGTAAAGCCAATGATCGCTGTTAGCGGGGTGCGGAGTTCATGGGCTGCTGTTGATATGAAATCGCTTTTAAGCTGATCCATTTCGATCAAAGTACGCTCTGCAGCTTTCTCAGTGGTGATGTCACGGATAGTAAGCAGAATGCAAGGTTCGTCCTTGATGTTGATAATACACGCGGAGAGAAGTCCGGTTCTTGTCTGGTCTCCCTTGACTTTGAAGTCTGCCGCAAAATTTCTGATTTCGCCCTGGGCTTGCAATTGTTCCCGGAATGACTCTCTTAACTCGTTATTCCGCCAAAGATTGAGTTGCTCGGAGTTGTGACCAAGCGCTTGAAGGCGCGAAATGCCAGTGACCTCTACGAAGGTTTTATTAACATCTATAATTGCGCCGTCTTCCAGCCTGGTGAGAATAACCGTGTCCGGGTTTGTCTCAAAGGTATGCCGAAAGCGTTCTTCGCTCTCATTTAAAGTTTTCTCTGCCTTTTTCCGAATTGAGATATCGCGCCAGATTGTGTGCAAGTGAATCTCGCCGTCGCTTCTGATCGCGGTAAGAGAGACTTCTACCGGGATAATGGTTCCGTCCTTCCTGAGATGATCCCACTCGAAACGATGACCACCAAGCTCTTTGGCAACGCGAATCATCTCAGAGGCTTTGTCGACGGATAAGCATCCATTGGGTTGGAATTCGGGAGACAGCATGAATGGTGGTTTGTTGATGATTTCTTCTTTGTTGTCATATCCAAGGATCGCAACTGCCGCAGAGTTGCAATCCACAAACTCGTCATTTTCAATAATGAGCATGGCATCAGTGGAATTCTTAAAAAATGATCTGTATTTGATGTCGTTGCTTGGCACCTAGCTAACTCTCGATAAGATCAATTCAACGTAAACTATCCATAACCCCAACGATCTGAAATAAAAAAATCCACCCTGGCAATAGAAAGGTGGGTTTTGAGAAGCCTCTTTAGACCTCTCTCCCCTCTTCGGTGGCTGGGCTGTCTCGCTAGCGAGACCCCTGACTGTGCGTCCCTGAGTCGCCCCAGGTTTGCTATTGTCGGAGAGCTGTGAGTGATAAATTCTTAAAAAGTTACAATAAAACAGGGTTTTATGCAATGGCACTAAAATTATAAAATGTTCATCGCAAGAGCGGCGAGGAAGGGCAGGGTTAAACCGACTCTCTACTCTACCCTTTGGCTCTTACCAAAATTTCATTTAACACATTTTTCAAAAAGTCTCTGTCCGGCAACACCACCATTACTACGGAAATCCTTTTTTTACCTTGATTCCCCTTCGTTCAATAAATATTGTAAAAGATGACATAGATACAGTCTCTTAAAATGATCCATAGCAAAGCTTCAAGCTACAACTAAGTCATCATCGATTTATTACCTATAGGAAAAAATAAGCCATTTAGGGCAACCTATTTTGACAGATGGAACAAGCTATGAAAGATAAAGAAGTTACTTCTACTGAAAAAAAATCTCCTGAACTTCGAGAGAAGTCTTCTTCCCGCGAGATAGGTGCTTTTCTCAAGGCTGCCGGTGAGGCAGCGGTGGCACAAAGCGGAAGATTGGTTTTTGCTCTGGATGCAACCATGAGTCGGCAGCCAACCTGGGACCAGGCTGTTACTAACCAGGCTTCTATGTTCGATGCGGTAGGTAAGGCGGGCGGTTTGTCGGTTCAGCTGCTGTTTTTTCGAGGCATTGGTGAATGTCGGGCTTCGAAATGGGTCATTAATGCTGCCGCGCTGCGTGATCTGATGCTCGGTATTCGATGTCTGGGTGGACAAACACAGATTGCCAAAATCCTTGATCACACCTGTCGTGAAACAACCAAAGCAAAGGTCTCTGCCCTGGTTTTCATCGGAGATGCCATAGAAGAGGATATTCACTTGCTCTGCAAAAAAGCGGGAGAACTCGGTATTAAAGGAGTACGCTGCTTTTTCTTTCAGGATGGGCACAATGTCGAGGTCGAAAAGGGCTTTCGGGAAATGGCTCGGCTTACTGGCGGAGCCTATTTTCGACTTGGGCCTGATTCAGCAAAAGAACTCGCCGAATTGCTTGGTGCGGTTGCCGTATATGCG
>JAGXHM010000048.1 GCA_024636155.1 Deltaproteobacteria bacterium | reverse complement strand
TTGGCGGTATAACCGGAAAGAAAGTAGTACATCGCCTGCTCTTTGGTCAGCTTGGAAACCGGAGGAAGAACGCCGAAAGCGTCACAGGTCAAGAAGATGATGTTCTCAGGATGACCACCCTTGAGGCTTGGGTCGTGGTTGTCGATGTGGTCGATAGGGTAAGAGACGCGGGTGTTTTCTGTCTTGGCGGCGCTGTCGAAATCAATAATGCCACTCTCGTCGGCGACGACATTCTCCAGCAGCGCATTGCGCTGGATGGCCTGGTAGATTTCAGGCTCGTTCTCTTCGCTCAGGTTGATGGTCTTGGCGTAGCAGCCGCCCTCAAAGTTGAAAATACCGTCATCATCCCAACCGTGCTCATCATCACCGATCAGCTTACGTCCTGGGTCAGTAGAGAGGGTGGTTTTGCCGGTTCCGGAAAGACCGAAGAAGAGCGCGACATCACCGTTGTTGCCGACGTTGGCCGAACAGTGCATGGAAAGAATCCCCTGCAGCGGCAGCCAGTAATTCATCATGGTGAAGATACCCTTTTTCATCTCACCGCCGTACCAGGTGCCACCAATGATCGCCACGTTCTTCTCAATGTTGAAGACGACGAAGACTTCGGAATTAAGGCCGTGCTGCTTCCAGTTTTTGTTGGTCAGGCCACAAGCATTGTAGACAGTAAACTGGGGGGCAAATTCTTCGAGGTCACTTGTCGTTGGGCGAATGAACATGTTTTTTACAAAATGTGACTGCCAGGCGAACTCGGTAACGAAACGGACCGAAGAGCGGGTCTTCTCATTGGCCCCACAGAAACCGTCGGTGACAAAGAGGTCTTTACCGTCGAGGTGATTAATAACTTCACTGTAGAGCGCATCGAAAATTTCTGCAGAGACAGGTTTGTTAATCTTCCCCCAGGCAATGTTCTCGCTGGATGGATCCTGCTGGACAAAGTATTTGTCCTTAGGTGAACGACCGGTAAACTTCCCGGTGTCGATCATCATGGTACCATTTTCAGAAACAGCGCCTTCGTTATTGCTGGTTTCCAGCGCGAAGAGTTCATCGTAGCTGAGATTGTGGCGGACTGTACCAATACTTTTTAGTCCGAGTTCCTGGGCGGTAAGGTTTGACATGGTGTGACTCCCCTGGGTTTGCGGAAGATCTACTCTTCCGCCGATGTAATCCTGACTCGTGCTGTGTAAAAAAAGAAGAGGCTTGCCACCGAAATACTTCAGTAGCAAGCCTGACACTAACGACCCTTTTCAGGCTCTATATTTAAGACTGTTGCATTTAACTATAAGACGTCTATGTCTGGAAATAAACGGGTTCATTGAGACAGATACCGACTGCAGAGACACTGTTATTACGCCATTTTTAATACCACGACTGCGGCACTTTAACAAATTTAGCCAGAATAAAAAAGAAAAAATTACGCTAAAATCAAAGGGCGTTGTATTTGTTTTGATTTATTGGATTAATTTGACTGGTCAATGTGCTCTGGCCTGCAGATAGGCAACGATTTGCCAGATCTTTTCTTCGCTGAAATGAGCGCTCCAGGCTGGCATGACAGAGCCTTGTGAGCGATAAGGCTCAACGGTTTTGCCAACTTCGATGCGCCAGTAAAGATAAGCAGGGTCGATCTCCTGGTAATGTGCATCAGTAAAATCAGGTGCAGCTGGTTTAAAGAAGGCCGCCCGGTCTGAGCGTCCTTCGCTTGGTTTGCCGTGGCAGGAAGCACATTTGTTCATGAATAACCTATGTCCGGCATTAATTTGTGCAGTATCCTTTAGCAAGCCAACAGGTATCTGTCGTAACGGATAATCAACCTGGGCTTCTTTGCAGCCAAAGCACACCAACATTATGGCGACAGTCAGGAGCAAGAGACTTTTACAAGGTTTTGCGCAAATCATTATTAACCACTTTTTTCGTACCGAACTCCCCATCTCTGAAGTTCTTCAAGGACCTTGACTACAACCGGTTCAACCGCTGCAGCGACAGTCGCCGTCAACTCGGTACTCATCTCGATACACTCCGGTTGAACCCCCCAGACCACCAGATTATGGGGTACGTGGCCTTGAAGCTCAGCGACGGCAAGCAGATCCTGCAGGCCCATCTGGTGGACCGAGAGCTTGCTGGCAAAGGCTCGCGGCACCTCATCACCCTGCAGACGGAAAATCTTGCCTGGCTCGTCGCGCATGTCGAGGGCATCTACAATCAAGAGAGATTCAATATTTTCCAGGTAAGGCAATAGATCAAGACCGAGAGTGCCGCCGTCAAGCAGTTGCACAGGGCCCTGAAAATTGTAACGGGATGAAAGTGTTGTGATCACTTTCACCCCGAAACCATCATCAGTCATGATCGTATTGCCCAGTCCAAGGACCAGGATTGACATTAAAGATCCTCCGGTTCGATATAACGGTAGCCGCTGAAGATACCACTCATTGTGCCGTTGCGCATCTTGATATCCATCAGCCAGCCGCTATAGACGTGGTTGATGATGAAGCCAGCAAGTAGCCACATGACGCCATGATGAAACAGGCGCATCCACTGGTTGCCAACCAGAACGTTGAGCCCGCCAAGAATTCCATCCCAGAAGCCGCCTGGAGCAAACTGTCCGTACATGGCGAAGCCCGAGATGATCTGAAAGACAAAGAGGACAAAGATACCGAGATAGGCCGTTGCCGCAACCGGGTTGTGACCAACTTCGTAGGTTATCTTCTTGCCGGTAAATGTGTAGTAACGGAACATCTTGATAAAGTTACGCCGTCCTTCTGCCGTTATCCATGGAATAAAGGCCTTCCAGGATGCATGGTGGTTGCCGATAAACATCCAGATGATGCGCGCAGCCACCGAGACAGTGAAGAGATAGGCGAATGAAAAGTGCAGAAACCGCATCCAACCCATGACATACATCGATGTGTCTGGTGCTGTTATAAACGGACTGCCGATATAAAACCCAGTCATTGATAGCATGATCATGGAGAGCACGTTAATCCAGTGGCAGATGCGAACTGGCCATTCCCATACATAATAAATGCGAAGCATGGTATGCGCCTCCTTTCTTTAGAGGACCCGAACCTTGACGATCTCCGTGCCCTTGCCGTCCATGACATGTACGGCACAGGCCAGACAGGGATCGAAGGAATGGATGGTACGTAAGATTTCCAACGGCTTTTCCGGATCGGCGATCGGCGTGCCGATCAGAGCCGATTCGTAAGGGCCCATCTGTCCAGCTGCATCGCGAGGACCGGCGTTCCAGGTCGAAGGAACCACGGCCTGGAAGTTGGCGATTTTTTGATTCTCGATGCGAATGAAGTGACCGAGTGCACCACGTGGGGCTTCGTGATAGCCAAAGCCTTGCGCTTCTTTGGGCCAGGTTGCCGGATCCCACTTATCTTTGTTGAAGGTGTCGTAGATGCCGCGACCCATGTTGTCGGCCAGTTGGTCAAGCCAGAGCTCATTCTTCTGGGCGAGCAGTAAGGCATCGACGCCGCGGGCGGCGGTACGACCGAGAGTAGAAAAGAGTGCTGAAGCCGGTGCGCCGAGGGTTTTTAGGACGAAGTTGACAGTATCGACGACTTCTGTGACGCCGGAGGCATAGGCAACCAGAATCCGAGCCAGTGGGCCGACTTCCATCGGTTGATCCATGTAGCGTGGTGACTTGACCCAGGAATACTTGCCGTCAGTATCGAGGAACTCGTAGGGTGGTTTTGGTCCGGTATAGTTATGGCTGGTCTCGCCCTTGTAGGGGTGCAAGGCCTTATCGTTACCAGAGCTATAGTCGTACCATGAGTGGGTGACATATTCGGCGATCCTCTTCTCATCCATCTCCATGACATTGGCCAGATCTTTACCCATGATGACACCGCGCGGCATAAAGAGGCTGCCGGTGCCGGGACTGTTGTCCATCGGGAAATCACCGTAGGAGAGGTAATTGCCAACGCCGCCGCCAATGCCGGCCCAGTCGAGATAAGCCGGAGCGATTGCCAGCAGATCAGGAATGTATACCTGCTCGACAAAGGCACGAGCCTTACGCAACAGTTTACGGATGTAGGAAATCTTGTCAGCATTGATGGCGTTCTGGCTGTCCGGATCGACCGGAATCGACATGCCGCCAACCAGGAAGGTCTGAGGATGCGGATTTTTGGAGCCAAGGATAGCGTGAATCTTGATGACATCCTTCTGCCATTCAAGAGCTTCCAGGTAATGGGCAACGGCCATCAGATTTGCTTCTGGTGGTAGTTTGTAAGCGCTATGCCCCCAGTAAGCGTTCTGGAAGGGCCCGAGGCGACCGGTGCCTGCAAAAGCGGCCAGTTTCTCTTTGACGCCCTTGAAGTAGGTGACGCTCGAGTTTGGCCAATTGGAAATAGACTGGGCAAACTTGGCAGTGGCTGCCGGATCGGCGGCCAAAGCGCTGGTGATATCGACCCAGTCGAGCGCATGCAGGTGATAGAAATGAATCACGTGATCCTGTACGTTCTGAATGCCCATGATCAAGTTACGGATCAGGCGGGCATTGTCAGGGATCTGGATATTCAGGGCATCTTCCACTGCGCGGATGCTGGCCATGGAGTGCACCGTGGTACAGACACCACAGAAGCGCTGGGTGAAATGATGAGCATCACGAGGATCACGGCCCTTGAGTATCGTCTCGATCCCGCGGAAAGCTGTGGAAGAACTCCAGGCGTCAACAATCTTGCCACCATCGATCACTGCTTCGATGCGCAGGTGGCCTTCAATACGGGTAATCGGATCAACGGCAATTCTTGTAGCCATCGGTTAGTCCTCCTTTACGACCTTGTCTTCTTCCATAGCATCACCCTTGCGGAAGCAGCTAGCAACCCCATGGACGCCGAAGGCCACTGCGGTGGCCGCCGCCAGACCGATACCAATCTTGTCGGCCGTATCTTCAATACCAAAACCGGGGACCTTGGGCAGACGGCGGTAGAAGGGGCTCATGGTGTCCCAGAAACCCGGCTCCGAACAGCCGATGCAGCCGTGTCCGGCCATGATCGGCCACGACGTGCCTTCGTTGTAGCGGACGGTCGGGCAGTTGTGGAAAGTTTCCGGACCTTTGCAGCCGAGCTTGTAGAGACAGTGCCCCTGGCGTTGGGCTTCATCACCGAACGCTTCGGCGTACTGGCCGGCATCGAAATGGCCGCGTCGCTCACAGTTGTCGTGGATGCGCTTACCGTAAGCAAATTTTGGACGACCAAGACGATCGACTGCGGGTAATTTGCCGAAGGTCATAAAGTGAACAATCGTCGCCGTCAGGTTGGTGGCATTAACCGGGCAGCCCGGCAGATTGATAATTGTCGCACCGGGAACGATCTGGCTGACGGATTTAGCTTCAGTTGGGTTTGGGGCTGCGGCCGGGATGCCGCCGAAGGAGGAGCAGGAACCGACACAGATAGTAGCCGCGGCATTCTGTACCAACATCTTGCAATCGTCCATGGCGCTCTTGCCGCCGATCGTGCAGTAGACGCCGTTGGCGCCGGTGGGGATCGAGCCCTCGACAATGAGAATATACTGGCCCTTGTATTTTTCCATCGCCTGGTACTTGGCTTCCTCTGCCTGATGACCAGCGGCCGCCATGATGACTTCTGCATATTCAAGGGAGATCAAATCCAGGATAAGCTCACCAGCGGTCGGATGATTGCTGCGTAGAAAAGCCTCCGAATCGCCTGAGCAGCTCTGGTACTCTACCCAGATCACTGGTGGGCGTTTGTCTTCGACAGCCTGGGCAACGGTGGGGATGAAACTTACCGGCAGTGCCATAGCCGCGGTTATCGCCGTGCAGAACTTTATAAAGTCACGACGGTTGATACCCTTGGCTTCCACGCGCAGGAGAAGGTCCTCGGGTATCAGAGGGGAGATGACATCCAGGTCAGTTTTCATTGAGAAACCTCCTTGTTGGTGTCTTTTTAATCAAACGGGCAAACGTAAGAATTACGATATATTGTAATGTCTCAATGGGAAATTTTTGAGAAAAACATTCCATCTTTGATAATCTTTAGAACGTTGTTTTGTCAAGTAAAAACTAAATTGTTTTAAAGGCCTCTGTGCTACTGGTTGGTCTCAGGTCAGTGGGCGGTTTGCTCAAGAATTATTAAATTAATCATATTAAGCTTATCTCATTTTTCTCAAAATGCCAGATTTCGCGCCGAGATTTTACTAGGCTTTTGTTCGTGCTATTGATTGGTATAATAAAGATTCGAAGCGATAGTGGAGGAGCGCGCGTGCTCTCCGTGTCGCTATGGTAGATTTACTGTTGTGTAGAAATTTGAGTTGAGACTCTCAAGAGAGGTATGTGTAATGAAAGTGTTTCTGACTGGCGGGACGGGGTTTGTGGGCAGCGAGGTGTTGCGTCATCTGTTGACTGCCGGGCATGTTGTGCGGGCTTTGGTGCGTGAGGGCTCTGAGAGCAAACTGGCGGTTCAGGAGAATGTTGAGGTTCACACGGGTGATTTTGCCGAACCCTCCAGCCTTGTTGATGCCCTGATCGGCTGCGATGCGGTGATCCATTTGGTCGGTATCATCCGTGAGTTTCCCGGAAGGGGCGTCACTTTTAAGAGAATGCATGTCGAAGCCACCGAAAACATGCTGGAGGCGGCCGGAGAACAAGGTGTGAAGCGCTATCTGCACATGAGTTCTAATGGTGCGCGCGAGCGCGGCAATACCGGGTATCATCGTACAAAGTGGCAGGCAGAAGAAATGGTACGCGCTACGGAGCTGGATTGGACGATCTTTCGACCTTCCCTGATTTTTGGTCCGGGCAGCGAATTTGTCAGCATGATTGCCGAGCTGATCCGCAGGCTACCGGTAGTGCCGGTCATCGGCGATGGTCAGTATCGTATGCAGCCGGTGGCCCTTGAGCAGGTTGCTGCCAGCATTGTTAAGGCTCTTGAAATGCCGGAAACCATAGGCGCGACTTACCACTTGGGGGGAGGTGCCAGCTACAGCTACGATGAAATCCTGGATCTGACTGCCCAGGCAATGGGTAAGAAGAGGGTTGCAAAGATTCACCAGCCGCTTTTTATGATCAAGCCGATGGTCAGGATGATGCAGGGTTTTGAACAATTTCCAATCACCGATGACCAATTAAAGATGCTGGTTGAGGGCAATGTTTGTGATTCTGAAGAGTGGGCGGATGCGTTTGATTTGAAGCCGACAAGTTATGCCGACGGGGTTGGGGGGTGTTTTGGGCAGGAGTCTTGAGGTTACTGCAGGGACTGTTCCCGGTGTTAAGGGAGGTTATCCTGTGCCTGTTAACCAAAACAAACAAATAACCCCTGAGGTAATGTTTTGATTTGTCGCTTAGATCCTCAGGCCTCCTGAAATGTAAACCACGCTAGATCCGTAGATAGCCACGCTAACCACGACTGTCTGTAGAAATAAACAAACAAAGACGCACCCTCGATCCCATCACACAAGTGTTAAACATACCGACCCGCGGCGCAAGAAGTGCCCAGCGCAGCGCAAGGCCCTTTTCTGCATACTCTTTTGGGCCATCAAAAGAGTATGGCGTCAGCGGGACGCGACCCGCGATCTTGATCTAGAGTTTATAGGGAAACAACACCTAATCAACTCTCCACCGCAACACGCAACCCAAGCGCAATCATCACCGAACCGGTAACACCATCAAAAATCTGACTGACTCTCGGCCGTTGCAACCAGACCTTGGTTTGTTTGACCATCAGGGCGAGCAGACATTGCCAGATCATGGCGATGATGAAATGCAATCCAGCAAGAAAAAGTGACTGCATAAGCGCCGACTGGGCCGGATTGATGAATTGTGGCAGAAACGCCATATAGAAGATTGCAGTTTTAGGGTTGAGAATGTTGGAGAGAAAGCCTTCCCGCAAAGATCGTTGGACGAGAAAGGTATCCACCGTTATCCCACCATTTTTAATCGTGAAAGATTCCTTTTTTAAAACTTTACACCAACTGCTGATTCCGAGCCAGATCAGGTAGCCAGCACCGAACAACTTCAGGGCACTGAATGCCCAGGCAGCCTGCAGTAGAATCACTGAAATACCTACCGCAGAAACTGTCGCGTGCAGAAAGAGCCCCGAACAGATGCCAAGGCTGCTCACCGCACCGTCGCGCCAGCCGCCGCGGGCGGTGTTGCGGATGATCAGCATGGTGTCAACGCCCGGCGTAATGGTCAGCAGGGTAATGGCGATCAGGTAAGTTGTCAGAGCTGAAATTTCCACACGCGTCCAAAGAATCTAAAGGTTTTCGTCCTCGGCCAATGAGGAACTGAAACTGTAAGTTTTGACCACATCCTCATCATCGAAACGGATCACCAGATCCCGTGAAATTTTGACCCCGTATTCGCCATAAGTCCAGGTACGTTTACCATTTTCAAGACCAGTTCGCCACGGATCACCAAACATCTGGCGAACTTCCGTCTTGGTGGTTTTGTCGATTTCAATCTGGCGAATCTTGTAGACAGGGAAAGCACGACCCACTGTTGGCATGCAACCGGTGATCGGCAGACTCAAGGCAGCGAGCAGTGTCAGAGCTGTAAAAGTTCGCAGGATGCGCATGGTTGATCTCCTTTTGATTGACAGAAAAAAATGGCATTAAGTCTCCAAGACACAAATAACCAGTCTAGAGTCTTCTGGGCAATTTAAAAAGTATTTTTTGGAGTCTTCGTGTCTTTGTGGAAAGTCCGGTTCGCTCAGTCCTGCTTGCGCAGTCGGTAAGCCTCGGCAATGCCACCGCGGGAAGTCTCCCGGTAGAGCGACGGCAAGGCCTGTCCAGTCTCTTTCATTACGGCAGTAATCTCGTCAAAAGTAATTTTGTGCTCACCGCCGGAAAGTAGAGCAAAGTGACAACAACTCAAGGCTCTGGTGGCAGCATGGGCGTTGCGCTCGATGCACGGAATCTGTACCAGGCCGTTAACCGGATCACAAGTTAAACCGAGGTGATGCTCCAGGCCCATCTCTGCGGCATATTCGATCTGGCGTACCGTGCCACCATGCAGTTGCGTCGCGGCCGCAGCGGCCATGGAACACGCCGTACCGACCTCTCCCTGGCAACCAACTTCAGCGCCCGAAATCGAGGCGTTATGTTTAACCAGATTGCCAATCAGTCCGGCCGTGGCCAAAGCGCGCAGGATGTCCTGCCGACTGCAATCAAGACTTTCCTGCAAGTAACGCAAGACTGCCGGTACTACACCGCTTCCGCCACAGGTCGGTGCGGTCACGATCACACCGCCCGAGGCATTCTCTTCAGAAACAGCTAGAGCGTAGGCCCAGAGCAGACCGTTGCGTTTGAAGTCCGGCCCGTAGAGTGAAGCTTTGCGGTAAAAGGATTGTGCCTTACGTGACACCCCCAAACCACCGGGAAGCACACCGACATGGTTCAAACCCCTTTCGATGGACTCTGTCATCGTGTCCCAAATCTGGTCGAGAAAGGGATAAATTCCTTCGCCTTCGCAGTCGGCCACATACTCCCAGCAGGACTCGCCTGTTTCAGTCGAGCGCTGCAGGATGGCTTCCATACTTTTCAAGGCATAAACATCTCTGCCTAACTTCTCATTGCTGGCCTCCTGCAAGGAACCGCCGCCAACACTGTAAACTTGCCATTGCTCAAGCAGGCTTCCTCCTTCCGTCATAGCTTCAAAGGATATACCGTTGGGGTGTACGGGCAGTTCTGTTTCCGGTTTCCAGAGGATCTCACAAGTACGGGGAGCAAACACAGACAGCAGAGCCTTATCGGTCAGATGGCCTTTGCCCGTTGCAGCCAAGCTACCAAAGAGTGTTACCCGGAAACGGACCGCATCTGGATGACGTTCAAGAAACTGCTCCGCAGCCTTGCGAGGAGCCATAGTGTGACTGCTGGAAGGGCCGGTGCCGATACGGTAAAGTTCTTTGAGTGACTTCATGATGCCGGGCTCCGTCTC
>JAGXHM010000047.1 GCA_024636155.1 Deltaproteobacteria bacterium | reverse complement strand
CTGGACGTTCCCTTTGGACCGAATACGACAGGGCCAGGGACTTTCCCAGTCGTCCTGCCTTATGGTGACTTTGACGGAGCGGCAAACCCTAATGAAGGTCTGGAGAATCTTGGCCAGTATCTGCACAGTGTTGATGGCGGTCTTGACCTAGCAGTCCCGGTGCGTCCCTGCGACAAAGACTCACGCGGTTGCATCGACGATTATATGGATGCAGACCTCGACGAGTTACGTTTTCCCGAGTTTAATGACCGTCAGGACTGGCTGCGCGAGTTTTATATCAGCGGCAGCATCCCGGTTGGCGACAAAGAGCTGGGTCTGAAACTCGGCCGCCAGCAGGTCATCTGGGGGCGCACCGACCTGTTCCGGGTCCTCGACGTCATCAACCCGGTCGATTATTCACGCAACAACATCTACGACGAGCTGGAAGATATCCGCATCCCGATGTGGATGCTGCAAGCCGAATACCGCACCGGCGCAGGTAAGATCTTCGACGACCTGAACTTTTCTGTGGTCTGGAATTTTGACAAGTTCCGCCCCTCCAATCTCGGCCAGAGCGGTACCCCAAACCAGATTCTGGACGCAGGCTCCTTCTTCCGCGGCATGAAAAACGTCTGGGATAATGGAGGCACAGTCGGCAACTTTGCTTTCGGAAACACCGCGATCAATTTTAAGCCTCACACCATCGGTATCCGCGACGCGGATCTGCCCAGCTGGTCGCTCGACAACACCCAGATTGGTGCCAAGGTCGAGGGCGTATACAAGGACCTTGGCTTCTCGCTGAATGCCCTGCACTTCCGTCAGCAGCTGCCGACGCTACGTGGCGGCATCCCTGCATTGAATCTCTGGGGACCACTTCATGGTGATTTAACGGAAATACCTCGCGATTACCTGCCAGCCTTCGATATCGCTTTCCCACGAGTCAACCTGTTTGGCGGTTCGCTTGATTATTACGCTGATTCTGTTAAGTCGGTTATCCGACTCGAAGCTGCTTACACCACCGGCGAAGAGTTCGCCAATACGGCCCGGCCCAAGCTTTACTCAGAATCGGCCGTGGTCCGCTGGGTACTCGGCATTGACCGCAGCACCTTTATCCCTTTCCTGAACGAGAAGAAGGCGTTCCTGATTTCCGGCCAGGTTTTTGGTCAGCATCTCCTTGATCACGAGCTTTACGATGCACCCCTTGGCCAAGTCGGCATGCCTGACTGGAAGGACAACTACATCGCTACGTTGCTGGTCAAGGGCTGGTGGATGCAGGATCGCCTGAGCCCACAGATCCTGATGGCCCATGATTTCGAGGCCGAGGCGACAGCCATTGAGCCGAGCATCAACTGGTTGATCACCGACAAACTGAGTATGACCGCCAAGGCCAACTTCAAGGTCGGTACCGGTGCACGCAAATTCAACGACGTACGCGCCGCCAACCAGTTCCCGCCTGATACGGCAACCCCATTTCATGGCGATCCTGCGACCTCGGTCCCGATGCCGATCGGCATAAATGGTTTCGAACCGCTCGGTCGTTTCCGCTCCGGACCGATCGGCATGGCGCAAGATGTAGACGAGTTCTCCATCGCACTCCGTTATGCTTTTTAAGAGACGTGTTTGATCACAAGGGGATTGTGCCGACATTGCAATCGTCGGCACAATCCCTGACACAAGTAAATCGCTTACGCATTTGTGCTGAAAGATATGGGAATCAGAAAAATTACCATGAAGAGGAGAATAACAATGAATAAAAAGGTTTGTGCACTATTTGTGGCAGGGCTTATGGCAATGACCGGTGCGGCTTATGCTGCGACGGCGGCCGATGTGGATACGTCCCTGTTCCCTTACAAGAACTTTGAGGTCGATCCGGTTAAATTCAAACCGGGGACTGTGGTCAACCAGGCCAATGTCGAGAAGTACAAAGATTCTCTCGATGTGGCAATGTATCAATTCATCAAGGACGGCATGTACGAGTTCACCATAGCCGAAACCACCTCGTTCGACCCGCCTGTACCATACGTTGAGGCGACCCGCAAAAATTTCGGCAGCACCAAGCTGGGCGAAGGCAACCTGGTCGATTTCATTGCTGGCAGGCCGTTTGTAGCAGAGCCGAGCAGTGATGATGCCAAGGCTGGTGAAAAACTCGCCTGGAACAACAAGTACGCTCTGATTGCCGGGGACGGCGGAACCATCTACCCGTTCTACTGGAAGTATCGGGATATGAACAGCGGCAAGCTCGAGCGCCAGATCAAGCTGGAAGTGCACTCCCTGAACTTCAAGCACCGCACCACTGCGGACCCGATCCCAGATATCACCCCCAACCCCTCAGATATTTTTAGAGGCTTGTATATCGGTGTGGAAGAGCCCTACGACGTCAAGAACACTCAGTTGCTCATTCAGCGTCACGAAGACGACCTGAAGCGTGACAACGCCTGGCTCTATCTCGGCTTTCAGCGTCGTGTAAGGCGCCTCTCTTCCGGTCAGACGACTGATGCCTTTCTCGGTTCCGACCTCATGATCGAGGACTTCGAGGGCTACAATAATCGCGTCGCCGATAACAACTGGAAGTACCTTGGTACCAAAAAACTCCTCCTTCCTTTCTACAACCACAACGAACTCAAAGAGTTGTCAGACGAGTTCACAGAACCGGACGGCTATCGCTACGTGAAATTCGGTGGCCAGGGCGATTGTTTCCCCTTGGTGACCTGGCAGCTGCGCAAGGTCTATTTGATCGAAGCGACCCCTGTCGATCCGGGACACCCAATCAGCAAGCGCATCATGTACATGGATGCTCAGACCGGTTTCTTCAGCCGCACGGTCTCTTACGATCGCGCTGGCAAGCTCTGGAAAACCTGGTTGATCGGCGAATCGCATCCTGACCATCACCTCGCCATCAACAAGGGCTCGGGTGTCGCGCAGTGGGACTCTTTCACGATGATCGACACCCAGGCGAATCACTGCACCACTGGCCAGTTCCATGCCCACAACGATCCGGCCTCGGTTTCGGAGGACCAGTTCACCCCGCAGTACCTGCGTAAAAGAGGTCAATAGTTAACGGCTGAACAAAACCGAACAGAAGCAATTTATAGGGGGTGCGAGAAATCGCACCCCCCACTTTTTTGTTCGTTGTTCACCTTTCTTTGGTGAACTGATCTGTAAAAGAAGAACAATGTTTTATCTGAGATTTCGGGACTCCTAATATATTGGGAAATTGCCAGAATTTCGGGATACAAGCTCATTTGTTCTGGTTTATCATTGTCGTGATAAATAGACGAAAAACGTTATTTTTTCAGCATGTTAAGAGGGCGAACAAGGCAAGGTTTCAGTACGGCATGTGACTTGCAAAATAATATTCAGCTTATAGCGGATTAAAGCTGGAGCGTTGCGTATGACGCCTGCAGAGAAAATACTTTTCGTGTCTGCAGGCCAACCCCGCATCGCGGCTGCTAGATAAATTCGGAAAGACAACTTCAGGAGGCTGTCGCTGCGACTCAATTGTCGCAAAGAATTCAGGTGTGCTTTCTGAGACATATTTTGCTAACAAGGCTGAATTTTTTCCAACAAAGTTTGGATAACAAAAAAGGGGAACCCATGAGCAGTCGAGTATTACCTCAGTTTGATCTTCTCACGCCGCAAAGTATTCCCGAAGCGGTTGCTATGCTGTCGCAGCACCAGGGCCAGGTCTCGGTTCTGGCCGGAGGGACGGATATGCTGTTGTGGAACTACATCCGCAAAGTTAAGCCCACTTATCTCCTCAGGCTTTCCGGACTCGATGAGCTGGATTACCTGAACTACATACCTGGTGAAGGGCTCATAATTGGTGCCAAGGTCAAGATAGTCCAACTCCTTGAACACCCGGATGTTGCCGAAAAATTTCCGGCTCTGTACCAGGCGGCCTCGACTTTTGCCACTCCGCAGATCCGCAACATGGCGACTGTGATGGGCAATGTCCTGCGCGGTTCTCCAGCCGGTGACTGCTCCTGTGCCATCCTGGCGCTTGGCGGCCAGGTGGTTCTGCAGGGGCCTCAAGGTGAGAGGCTTGTCGGTATCGACGATTTCTGGGTTGCCTACGGCGTTACGGAGCGGAAAAATGATGAGCTGGCGGTGGAACTTCGTATCCCGGAGCCAACATCGACAACCCGCTCTGCTTTCATCCGCATGACCCGGGTTCACGAAGATCTCGCCAAAATTAACGTAGCTGTTTGTCTCGAAATGAAACAGAACACTTGTCAGCGGGCCCGGATTGCCATGGGTTGCGTTGGTCCCATCCTTGTGCGTCTGAAGCAGACCGAGAAACTTCTGGAAGGGCAGCAGATCACTGGTGAACTGCTGGAACAGTTAGCTGCTTCTGCTCAGGAAGAGATCGCGCCCATTGATGACCAACGTTCGACAGAGGAGTACCGGCGTCAAGTTGCCGGGGTCATCCTCAGACGGGTGATTGAAAAGGCCGTAGGGACACACTAGACGCGATTCATCGTAAGTTGATAGATAAGGAGACAATTATGAAAACCAAAATCATGACACTCTGTGTCAATGGCAGGGATCACCGCTTCGAAGCGCCGGTCAACCGGACCCTTCTTCAGGCATTGCGTGATGACCTCAAGCTGACAGAGACCAAATATGGCTGTGGTACCGGAGAGTGTGGTGGGTGCACGGTTCTGATGGACGGTAAAGAGAGCATCTGCTCCTGCTTGACCCTGGCTGTGGAAGCTGAAGGACGACACATTACTACCGTTGGCGGCATGACACGGGACGGTGAGCTGCATCCGATCCAGATTGCTTTTATCGAAGAAGGTGCCATCCAGTGCGGCTACTGCACACCGGGGATGATCATGAAAACAGCCAGTATCCTGGCCAACAATCCGCATCCCAGCGAAGATGAAATCCGCGAAGGGTTGGAAGGCAATATCTGCCGCTGCACCGGTTATGAAAAAATTGTTTTGGCCGTACAGCGCGCCAGCCAGATGTTGGATAACTCGCAAATCCAGAAATCAGGAGGCATGGGACAATGAGCGAAAAAACCTATGTCGGCAAGAATGTTCCCAAGTTAGACGCCAGGGAGAAGGCCTGCGGTCAGGCTGTTTACGCAGCGGATCTGCAGCTGCCAGGCATGCTCTATGGCAAGATCGTCCGCTGCTGGGACCATGCCCACGCCAGAGTGCTCAAACTCGACCTTTCCGATGCCGCAAAGGTGCCGGGGGTCGTCAAAGTGCTGGCGCCCAAGGATGTTACGCAAAAGAACTACAACACCGGAGTTTTGGACCTGATGGTGCCGGAAGAAATGGGTCAGCTTCTGGGTGATATTGAAGACCAGCGGATTTTCACTGATCATGTCCGACATCAGGGTGACGCCATCTGCGGGATCATTGCGGAAAGTGAAGAAATTGCCGAAATTGCTGCCGGAAAAGTCAAGGTGCTCTATGAGCCATTGCCGGTCTATCTGAGTGCAGAAGAGTCTGCCAGGCCTGATGCTTTTCAGTTCGACGAAAGGAAGCCGGGCAACAGGGCCTTCCAACTCCCTGAGCAGATGTTTCCTGGTAATGCCTACGGCTGGGGCGACGTGGATGTCGAAATGGCGAAAGCCGACCTGGTCGTCGAGGAGACTTTTTATCTGCCGAAGGTGAAACAGTGTCAGATGGAGCCCCATGCTTATGTCGCTCATTACGACCAGACCGGCCGATTGAACTGCTGGACCTCGACCCAGATGCCCAAATGTGTCCAACCCAAACTGGCCCGCCTTTTTGAACTGCCCATCTCCCGGGTTAACCTGATCTCCACGACTATCGGCGGCGGATTTGGCGGCCGGCTGGGCATGGTCTTCGAACCCGAAACCTGTGCCATGGCCCTGGCCGTGCCGGGTCGCCCTGTCAAGGTGCAATCGACCAGGGAAGAAGACTGGATCGCTTCGGAGAGCCGCCATCCCGGTAAATACTGGATCAAGCTGGGGGTGAAGAAAGACGGAACTCCTGTTGCGGTTGACGCGCACTTTACATCCAATGCGGGGGCTTACTTCTCGCATTCCTCCGGAGTCCCATTTACCACTGGGGGCTGGCTGACCGGTATGTACAAGTACGGTGCGATCCGTTATAAGGGCGACACCTATTATACAAATCAAGCTCCCAGTGGCGCCTTCCGTGGCTACGGCAATCCGCAGACCAACTTTGCTCTGGAACAGATCGTCGACCGGGCCTGCACTGAGCTCAATATCGACCCCGTTGAGTGGCGGAAGAAATGGCACAAGGGGGTGGGCGATGACGGCTGGTGCATAGGCGTTCCCTATTCATCCTGTGCCCTCGACGAGTGCCTGGAGCGTGGCGCCGAGGCGATCGGTTGGAAGGAAAAGCGTGCCCGGTATGCCAACCAGAGCGGCAGCAAGCGCCGAGGTGTCGGCGTCGGTGTGATGACCCACACCAGCGGGGCTATGCCGATGCTGCTGGAACACACCACCTGCACGGTCAAGATGAACGAGGATGCTTCTGTGGTGATCACTCTCTCCTGCTCAGATCTGGGTCAGGGATCGCACACAGTGCTCAAACAGATCGCCGCGGATACCCTCGGTATGCCGATGGATGAGATTCACATTCTTGTCAATATGGATGCGGCCGGCTTCGACATCGGTTCTCACGCCAGCCGGACGACCTATGTCGGCGGGGGTGCTGTTATCAAGGCATGTGAGGATGTCAAACGTCAACTCATCGAGCGCGCCGCCATTCGGTTAGGAGTTCCTGAAGAAGATCTTGAGATCAAAGATCGGCAAGTCTTTGCCAAACATGACCGTGACAAGAGGCTCTCCGTCATGGAGATCTGCCACACGGGGGTTTACAACTTCACCAACCCAGAAAACGGCGAGACCAACGGGGTCCCAGGACAGATCACGGGATATGCCAGTCACTTCCCAGGGCACAACTCCCCTCCATTTGGCGCTTGCTTTGCGGAAGTTGAGGTCGATATTGAGACCGGTGAAGTCAAGGTGATAGAATTGGTCATCGCCCACGATATCGGCCGGGCCATCAACCCCATGGCGGTCGAAGGGCAGTTGCAGGGTGGAGCTCACCAGGCGCTCGGAATGACTCTGACCGAAGAGACCTGCTACACCGAGGCTGGGCTGTGTCGCAACAACAGTTTCACCGACTACAAGATGCTCGGTCCGACCGATATGCCCAAGATGACCACCATCCTGGTCGAACAGCCCGATCCGATCGCGCCGTTTGGCATGAAAAGCGTCGGCGAAGCAGGTCCGGTCAATCCGGTGGGGGCAACGGCCAACGCCATCTCACATGCTCTTGGCATTATGTTTACCGAAGCACCGATTACGCCTGAAAGGATTCTCCAGGCTCTTTCGGAACAAAAAGTCGCTTAGAATAACCTGCAGGGGGGGAGGCTCCTTCCCCCCCCTGATAAAATTGGCAGCAACCCAGATCTCTGCTACTATCCCTGTGAACCTTTATTTCACTTCAAAAGCGAAAACCTTCAATCTCAGGCATTGAAATAGGGAATTGAATATAGTGATTTACGTCCGAAAGACGCTTGGAAAGGGCTGACCATTTATGTGGGATTGGATAACTAAGCTTGACGAAATACATCGAAAAGATCAGCTGGCCGTGCTGGTGACCGTCACCAAAAGCAATGGATCAACGCCCCGCAAGCAGGGCGCCAAGATGATCGTTCTCGCTGATGGAACTTTCTACGGAACCATCGGCGGAGGCGTCGTAGAACATTACGCCCTTGAAGATGCGCAGATGTGCCTTGAGGATGCTTGTTCCAGAACCACAGAGGTGCCACTTAAACAGAAGGGCGAGTTCCCCGCCTGTGGTGGGACGATGGAGTTGTACATGGAAGTTATTAACAATAATCCCTCCCTTTATCTGTTTGGTGCCGGTCATATCGGTCAATCCTTGTGTCAGGTCCTTGAAGGTACCCCCTTTCGTATCCACCTGATTGATGACCGGGATGAGTGGATCAATTCTGCCGAGATCCCCAGTGCAACAATCCGCCATCACTGTCACTGGAACGATTTCATCGAACAGGCCAACTGGTGTGACAAGCGAGCTTATGTGGCCATCTTTACTTTCAACGGTAGCGTGGACCAACAAATCCTTGAAGAAGTCCTTCCTCACCCCACTCGCTACATCGGCATGATCGGTAGCAAAACCAAGTGGGGCCGGGTCGAAAAAAATCTGACGGAAAAAGGTCTCGATCTTTCTGCCGTACGTTGCCCCATTGGTCACGACAACGGTGGTGATTCACCACGGGAGATCGCCATAAGCATCGCTAGTCAGCTCCTTTCAGTCTACAACGGACGCGAATGAGCCAATGAATAAAGCACTAAAGGACCGCGTAATTCTTATCAAGGGAGCGGGAGAGATGGCGACCGGCGTGGCCTGCCGCCTCTTCGCTTCTAATCTGCGGCGAATCCTCTTGCTGGAGACGGCCTCACCCTTGGCGGTACGCCGGCATGTTTCTTTCTGTGAGGCCATCCACGAAGGGGGTAAACTGGTGGAGAGGATTGAGGCAGTTCGGGTCTCGAAACTGGCCGAGATCTTTCAGACCTGGGAGAGAGGGAAAATCGCCGTCCGGGTTGATCCGTGCGGAGAAAGTCTCTCCAGTCTTGCCCCCGACATCTTTATCGATGCAACTCTTGCCAAACGAAATTTGGGCCTCTCCATCAACGACGCTCCCTTGGTTGTGGCCCTCGGCCCGGGCTTTGTGGCCGGGAAGGATTGTCATGTTGTGGTCGAGACCAATCGCGGGCATAATCTGGGCCGTCTGCTTTGGTCGGGAAAGGCCGAGTCGAATACCGGAATTCCCGGCGACATCGGCGGCTACACCAAAGAGCGGGTCCTGCGTTCTCCCGAAGAGGGTTTCTTTACTACAGAGAGGAAGATCGGCGACTTGGTCGGCGTCGGCGAAGTGATTGGCCGGGTCGGCAACGTTGAAGTGGCCACTCCGATCAACGGCATCATCCGCGGTCTCATCCGCCCCGGTTCCTCGGTACAGAAGGGGCTCAAAATCGGCGATATCGATCCACGGGGTGAGAGGATCTACTGCGAGACGATCTCGGAGAAGGCGCGCTCTATTGGCGGGGCCGTGCTCGAAGCGATTCTGGCCGCCTATAACAAGTGAGCCCTGCCATGATGCCAATTGAAAGCATCCTTCCTCTCGCCTCGCGGGGCGTTTTAAGCCTCACTGGAGGGGGTGGAAAAACAAGCATCATGTTTCACCTTGCCCGGCAATTGTCAAAAGCCGGCAAGACAGTATTGACTACGACCACCACCAAGATATTCTTTCCTGACGCCTCCCAGTCCGAAACGGTGTTGATAGACACCGATCCGAAAGAGATCCTTTTGCAGGCGCCCTCCCTTCTCGCAAGGACAGGACATGTCACCGCAGCCGCTGCCCGCATGGATGATGCTGGCAAGCTCAAGGGTTTTCCCCCTGAGACAATCCGTCTTTTTGAAGATTCGGGGTTGTTCGACTGGATTCTCGTAGAGGCTGACGGATCTGCCAGGCGCCCGCTCAAGGCCGCCGCCGAACATGAGCCGGTGATCCCTGCCAATACGAGTGTTCTGATCGCCGTAGCTGGTCTTGAAGTTCTTGGCCAGCCCTTGACTGAAGAGCTGGTCTTTCGCTCTGAGCTTGCCGGCGAACGCATGGGGCTGGAAGAGAGAGAAGAAATTACGGTATCTGCCCTGGCACGGCTTTGCGCCCACCCGTTGGGTCTCTTCAAGGGAGCACCACATCAAGCGGCACGTTTCATTTTTCTCAACAAGGCAGATGACCCTGAGCGGTGTGGGGGGGGGAGGCAGCTTGCGAACCTGCTGCAACAGAGTCCCAGACCTGTGGCTGAAGCCTTGATCGTTGGACAGGCCCTGGAATCCATCCATGTCCACGCCTGCTACCCACTGGGGATGGAGCCATGAATCGTTTTCCCCGGGTGGCAGGCATCATTCTGGCTGCGGGCAGTAGCTCTCGTATGGGGCGCCCCAAACAACTGCTCTCTTTCCGCGAGAGCACTGTCATAGAGTGTGTCGCCGACAGTGCTCTGAAGTCCTCCCTGAGCAAGGTTGTCGTGGTTCTCGGTCATCGGGAAGATGAGATGCGCCCTTTGCTTGCGGAACGCGATGTAACTGTGGTTCTCAACTCTGATTTCAAAAGAGGCCAGAGTTCTTCCATTCAGGTCGGGCTCGATACAGTCAGGCACGACGTTGATGCGGTCCTCTTCCTGCTTGGCGACCAGCCTCTTATCACTCCGGAAACTATCGATTGTCTCCTCGCTGCCTACGCAAAGAGCCCCGGTCCCATTGTCATGCCCCTCTTTAACGGCAAAAGGGGGAACCCGGTCCTTTTCGATCGACAGACTTTCGATCGCATTGATGCCTTGTCGGGAGACATCGGTGCCAGGGTTCTTTTTCAAGAATACGCTGACCAAATCGTAGAAGTGCCATTTCACGACCCCTCTGTCCATTTTGATATCGACACCGAGCAGGACTACCTTCTTCTGAAAAAGATGGAGTAGGTTGAGGTGATTTTATAAAGGAAGCCCGGTTGCTTTTTTGGGTACACACGTTATAGCCTGCTAAAAATATTCAAAAGGATTGCCAACCATGTTGAGTCGCTGGTTCCTGAGCCTCGCCCTGTCCCTGCTGGTTTTTGCGTCTCCAGCGTATGCCGGGAAAATTGGGATATCTGCCGCGTCCAGCCTGAACGAGGCAATCAACGAAATCTGCGTCCAGTATGGTGCCAAACATCAGGGGGTAACTTTGGTTCGCAACTTCGCTTCGTCGGGAGCACTGGCTAAACAGATCGCCAATGGAGCTCCGGTCGATCTCTTTATCTCGGCCAATCCAAAGTGGATGGATTACCTGGTTGAACAGGGACGAATTTCTCAAGGCCGGGTTCAGAGTTTGGCCACCAACACATTGGTCGTGGTTGGACGCAGTGGGGGAAGGCTAGACAACCTCGCCGCGTTGACGAACTTCTCCCTCATCGCTATCGGCAGCCCGCAAAGCGTGCCTGTCGGGGAGTATGCCGAAAAGGCACTGATAGCTGCTGGTGTTTATGGGCAACTGCAAGGGGAAAGCCGGCTGGTCATAGCCAAGGATGCACGCCAGGCATTGATGTACGCTGAGCGAGGGGAGGTAGATGCTGCCTTTGTCTATCGGACCGATGCTTTGCTGGCCCGGAAGGCAGTCATCCTTTATGAGGTGCCCTTCGAACTTTACCCGCCAGTCACCTATTCGGCCGGGTTGACCTCTGACGGGGTGAAGAATAACGATGCGGCCGCTTTTTTTGTTTACCTGAAATCTGCTGAAGCTGCCATGGTGCTGGAAAAATATGGATTTGTCGCAGTGAGGTACCATGACTCTCCCTGAAAGACATATTTAAATGTTTGAATTCTCCCCCAACGATTACCAGGCCATGGCGCTTTCGGCCAAGGTGGCGATCACCGCAACGGTGATTTCGCTGCCCTTCGGCTATGCCGCGGCCTATGTGCTGGTTTTCAGCCGTCTGCGGGGAAAAGCGGTGCTGGACGGGGTCGTCAATCTGCCGCTGGTGGTCCCTCCTGTGGTTGTCGGTTATCTACTGCTGCTTTTCCTTGGCGAACAGGGTTGGGCGGGCGCACTGCTCCGGCAATTCGATGTCCGGATTGTCTTTACCTGGTGGGCGGCAGTGATCGCCTCACTGGTGGTCGGGTTCCCCCTGTTGGTGCGTTCGATCCGCATCGGCATGGAGGGGATTGATGAAAGATTGCTGCACGCTTCCCGTACTCTCGGAGCGCCTTGGTATGATACACTGACGACTATTATTCTTCCCCTTTCGGGCCGCTCGATCATGGCAGGGGCAACCCTGATGTTTGCTCGCAGTTTAGGCGAATTCGGTGCCACTATTATCATTGCCGGTAATATTCCCGGGCTTACCCAGACGATCCCCCTGGCCATTTACGATTACACCAATACCCCTGGAGGAGATAGCATGGCTCTCTCTCTCTGCTTCGTTTCCGTGGCCATCTCCTTTGCGGTTCTGCTGGTCAATGAGTCCCTCGTCAAACGTTTCAGCAGGCAGAGGCGGCCATGAAACTATCCGTCTCCTTGCAAAAACGGTTCTCTGATTTCGATTGCTCTTTCGACTTTACAACTCATGCCAACCGGGTTGGTATTTTCGGTGGCTCTGGAAGTGGTAAATCAACCTTGGTGCATATGCTGGCTGGCTTGGTCCAGCCTGACAGTGGGGTCATCGAACTCGATGGTAAGGTCCTTTTCGATTCTAAAGCCACCATATCAGTTCCCACTGAGCGGCGGCGCATTGGTGTGGTTTTCCAACAGGCCCACCTCTTCCCGCACATGAGTGCCCTGAGTAATTTACTCTACGGTTACCGGCGTACACCGGCCACGCAACGCCAGATTAAGCCCGAGGCCTTGATCAAGGTACTCAATCTTGAGGATCTGCTTGAACGAAACGTTAACACCCTCTCGGGGGGAGAACGCCAGCGGGTTGCCCTGGGGCGTGCGGTCCTCTCCAGCCCTCGTCTTCTCCTTATGGATGAGCCGTTATCGTCGCTTGACGAAGGGCTCAAGTTCCAAATCATCCCTTACCTGCTGGCGGTCTTCAAAGATTTTCAGGTTCCGGTTCTTTTGGTCTCCCATTCCACGAACGAGATCCGTCTGATGACGGAAGAAGTGATCGTGGTACACAAAGGAAGGGTGTCTGAGCAGATAGATCCAGAAACTCTGGCACGTCAGCGGATGGGACGAAGACGCGCTGGTTACATCAATCTGTTCAATCTTCAGGAGGCTAAACCGCAGGACGGGTTGCTCGCTTTCGATTGGGAAGGAAACCGTCTCCTGCTTTCATCTGGACTTGGGCCCGAACCCGGTATGTTTGAACTTTCTTCAAAGGACATCATGCTGTTCAAAAAACACCCTGAAGCGACTAGCGCCAGGAATCTCATTCCTTGCCGGGTGGGGGGGATCTTCGATATGGAAGGACGCAGTGGTGTGGAGTTACACTGTAACAAAGGGCAGCTTATCGCGCAGGTGGCGCAAAAAGCGATTGAAGATCTTGATATTGTGCCGGGCCGGGAGATCTTTGCGGCGATCAAGTCCTCGGCGTTTCGCAGGCTGTATTAACCCTTCCTCCCACCAATGCCGAGCCTGAGCGGGTGGTTCTTTTTTGGTAGCAGCGTCCCTCCATGATTCCTTGACAAATTATGCATAAATTGGTACTACAATACCGAAATACTGTTTGCCGGATTGTGTGAGTTATTTGCCCGCCGAGAAGGCGTCAGGATGACCAAAATGTCAAGATGTTTGGCGAGAACACCCTGTTTTGAATACACCCGGACTTGCGATACTGAAAGCGTCTTGTCGCACCTCAGTCTGGTCATGACGCATTGCTGTCAGAAGGACTGGCCTTGGTAACTGCACCGTTCATGTTGAAGCGTCGGATCGCCTGGGGCGATTGCGATCCGGCACGTATTTACTATACGCCGCGAGCTGTCGATTGCGCCGTGGAGGCGATCGAGGCCTGGTATGAAGCGGTCCTGGGGCTTTCATGGGTCGACCTGGCCGAGCGGTATGCTCTTGATGCACCCTTCGTGCAAGTGGATTGCGATTACCGTCGGCCGTTGGTTGCCGGTCAGATCGCAAACCTTCAGGTGTGGGTCACCGAGGTTGGACACTCCACTGTTACTTTTGTCGTGGTCGGAGAGGATGGCGATGGAATCCTCTGTTTTCTTGCACGCCTTGTGGGGGGTTTTGTCGAGCAAAGCAACAATGCTTCAATGCCGATCCCCACGCAATTTCGCCAAAGCATCGAGAACTACCAGGCCCAATGCGGAGAGGTGGCTGCTGTTGTGAAGAAGAGCAATCGTTTGGGACTCACGTCGAAGTGGAATGCAAGTGGTCCGGGTACGGATAAGGCCGATTGCTCTTGCTTGCCGGGCAGCTCGTTCCCCTTTGCGCGTCAGCGTCGCGTGATGTACGGGGATTGCGATGCCTCTGGTGTTGTCTATGCTCCCCGGGTTTTCAATTATGCAATTGAAACAGTCGAAGAGTGGTACGAGGAGATTGTTGGCATCTCCTGGCTGGAATTGGTTAGTAAACGTGAACAAGGGGCTCCATTTGTTTCTGTTAGCTGTGATTATCTGCGGCCAATGGTACCTGGACAGATGATTACCGCTGTGGTTTGGGTGACCAGCCTGGGTGGAGCGAGCCTCGAATTTGCCGTGGTGGGCTTTGATGCCACGGAAACGGCTTGCTTTGATGCGCGCCTTGTGGCCTGCTTCATTGATCAAAATGGTTTTAAAACGATGCGCATTCCGGAGGTGTTCCGCACACGGATTCAGGCATACCAGTCGGACTGTGAGGCGTTCATGGTGGTCAGCCGGATTCCCGTTCGCTCTGTGTAGGTGTGTCCGGCAAAGGCTGTGACTTGTAACTCGGTTCTGTCCGGAAACCGCCCTTTTCCGCAATCTCGGCGTCAATCTGCGCATTTGATTGTACGGCGTAAAGTACTACGCCTCCGCTCAAACGCTCGATTTTCTTGACCTTGCGCAAAATTGCAGCTTTCCAAAGCAGAAACGCGCACTGTGTTAATCCGAAGTTTCCGGATGGAGACTAACTCGATGGACAAATACTTGGCTTGGAGAAATGACAATGAATGAAGCTTATATCTGTGATGCTATCCGCACCCCGATTGGAACCTATGGCGGAAGCCTGGCGACTGTTCGGACCGATGATCTGGCCGCCCTTCCCATTAAAGCTTTGATCGCGCGTAACGTCTCTGTGGATTGGGCATGCGTGGATGAAGTGATGTACGGTTGCGCAAACCAGGCCGGCGAGGACAACCGTAACCTGGCCCGCATGGCCGGACTGCTGGCCGGGCTGCCGGTGGAGGTGGCCGGGGTGACCCTTAACCGCCTATGTGGCTCCGGCATGGATGCCGTCGGCAGTGCTGCACGGGCGATCAAACTGGGGGAGGCGGAACTGATCGTCGCCGGCGGGGTCGAAAGTATGTCCCGCGCTCCTTATGTGATGACCAAGGGAGCAACACCTTTTGCCCGCAACGTTGAAATGTTCGACACCACTATTGGTTGGCGCTTTGTCAACCGCCTGATGAAGGAACAGTATGGTATTGATTCGATGCCTGAAACGGCGGAAAACGTGGCGGAGGAGTTTGGCATCTCGCGAGATGACCAAGATGCCTTCGCCTTACGTAGTCAGCAGCGGGTAGCCCAGGCTATTGCGGCCGGATATTTTGCCGAAGAGATTGTGCCGGTTGTTATTCCCCGGCGAAAAGGGGATGACATCATAGTTCATCGTGACGAACACCCCCGGCCAAATAGTAACCTGGAGGGCCTGACCAAACTGAAGCCCCCGTTTCGTGTCGGTGGATCGGTAACTGCGGGGAACGCTTCTGGCGTCAATGACGGGGCTTGTGCCTTATTGATTGCCTCGGTAGCGGCGATGGAACAACACCGTTTAATGCCTAAGGCGCGAATCGTCGCCATGGCGACAGCTGGAGTGGCACCAAGGTTGATGGGGATCGGTCCGGTCCCTGCTACTCGCAAAGTGCTGAAGATCGCCGGTTTGAGTCTGGACCAGATGGATGTCATCGAGTTGAATGAAGCCTTTGCCGCCCAGGGTCTCGCCGTAATGCGCGAATTGGGCTTGGCCGATGATGCGGCACATGTGAATCCAAATGGCGGAGCCATCGCCCTGGGGCATCCTCTTGGGATGAGCGGCGCCCGACTGGTTACCACAGCTATTAATCAGTTACAGCGCACTCAGGGGCGTTATGCCCTGTGCACCATGTGTATCGGAGTTGGCCAGGGGATTGCTTTAGTCATCGAGCGCGTTTGATTCGCTTCGAAGGCAGTGAGATGAGAGAAACATATAATCTGAAGCAGTCTTCACGTTTATCTGGATCATTGTTCGACTATTCGTCCGGTCTTTCGTTGCTTGAGTTTGAGGCGATCAGTGTTCTTTGATAAGCCTTCCTCTGATTTCATTTGTTGAATTCTAAACTTTTACCCATTGTTTCTCCGTAAAGTTGGCTGGAAACCTTAAGGGAACAGTTTATGGATAAGAATTTCTGGAAAGAGTCCTGGGAACAAGGCAACATCGGTTTCTACCAGAAAAACATTCACCGCTATCTGCAGAGGTTTTACAGCAGATTGGTCATTGCCGATAGCGATCCCGTCTTCGTCCCCCTTTGCGGTAAAACTCTCGATATGTTGTGGTTGCAGCAACAGAGAGCAGTTGTCCTGGGAGTTGAGTTCAGTTCTCTTGCTGTGCAGGATTTCTTCGCTGAGAATGACTTAGCCGTGTTTCGGGGCCAGCAGGGGCGCTTCGAACGTTATATAAGCGACAATCTTGAAATTCTCTGCGGTGATTTGTTCGATCTGAAACAGCAAGACCTCTTTGATTGCCGTGTGGTTTATGATCGTGCCTCTCTGGTTGCCTTGCCGCCGGAGATGCGTCGGCGCTACGCTCTCAAGCTGGCCTCCTTGCTGCCTTCTGGAAGTCGGGTCCTTCTGGTCAGTTACGATTACAACCAGAGAGAGATGGCAGGGCCTCCTTTCGCTGTTCTAAAAGAGGAGCTGAAAGATCTGTTCGCAGTTGATTTCACCATTGAACTGTTGGCTGAGGAGGACGCCCTTGAGAATCACCAAGTTCTGAAGAAGAGAGGCCTGACGCAATTAACGGAGAACGCTCATCTGTTGATTCGAAAGTGAGAGAATCGACTGTGTTGAAGGCTGATAGCCGTTGATCATTATGGGAAGACGATGTTTTTCTATAACGTGAGCAGTTTCTGGCGTTAGAAGACACCGAAAAGAGGTCGTAATTATGGGCTTTTATGAAAATCATGTTTTGCCATTAATTATGGACGTGGCCCTTGCTGGGCTAAAGGAAGACAGGCAGGAGTTGATCAGCCAAGCGTCTGGAAACGTCTTGGAAATAGGTATGGGAAATGGCGTTAACCTGCCTTTTTACACCGATTTAACGAATCGGATCGTCGGGCTGGAACCTTGCGCAGCAGTCGTTACTAAAGCGAAGCGCAAGCTTCATGACTGGGCTGAGGATGGAACTTTACAACTTGAAAAGGAGAGCTATGACCTTGTAGTCGGTGGCGGAGAACAGTTGCAGTTTGAGGATAATTCCTTCGATACAATCATAGCGTCTCTGGTTTTTTGTTCCATCCCTGATTCGGCTACTGCAGCGAGAGAGGCCCTCCGGGTCCTCAAGCCGGGAGGGAAATTACTGTTTTTCGAGCATGTTCGGTCACCGGATCAGCGGATGAATCGTGTTCAGAGTTTCGTCAACCCCTTCTGGAAAATATTTGCGTGCGGCTGTTCTCTGACTTGTGATACTGAAACAGTCTTTGCCGAGGCCGGGTTCAAGTACAATACAATTACGAAATTTCGTAACTCAAAAATGTCTCCTCCTTTTGCCGCCTGGATGATCAAAGGTCAGGCGACAAAACCGATTTAGTTCTATCTGGAGTTACCGAATAACACAGGAGAGGAAGCATGCCCCCACCTTCATGAGGTCTTAAGTGGCGCGTGGCACTTTAGTAGTACCTGTGGCCTCTGCCGAGCTTGTTTTCGACACTCTCTCGAATCGGCAAGTCCTTAACGATCAAGAACTGCAAAATTGCCAGCTTATGTTCTATACTTACAAAAACAAGAGGCCTCTCTGACGGAGTGGTGGTGTTATGGCCGACGGAAAAGAAACGCAAGTACAGCTGATTAAGCGACTGAAGACTGAGATTTCGGTGCACAAGTCGACGGAAAAGGATCTTCGTGAAGCTTTGCGTAGGGCTAATGTGGCTTGGGAACAAGCTTTTCAGTTTATCGGTCTGCTGACTCTTGATGGCACGATGGTAGAGGTCAACCGGGCACCCCTGAATTTTGCAGGCATAGAAAAATCTGACATAATTGGCAAACCATTCTGGGGGGCGCCGTGGTTCAGCCTTTCGGAAGATTTACAGGAAAGAGTGCGGTGCGCATTCTCCAGAGCGATCAATGGCGAACACGTACGCTTTGAAGAGTGGCTTCGCGGGAAAAGAGGTATCCTCAGGTGTATAGATGTTTCTATGAAGCCTGTGCGAGATGAGCTCGAAGAGATTGTCTTCGTGATCGCTGAAGGACACGACATCACCGAACGAAAACAGGCAGAGCAAGGGCGGCAAGAAAGTGAGGAACGCCTTCAGGCAATCCTGGACAATTCGCCAGCTGTTATTTACCTCAAGGACCCACAAGGTTGTTATCGGTTCATCAACCGGAAATTCGAAGAACTTTTTCATGTGGAGCGGGAGCGATTCCTCGGCAAGACTGACCACGACCTTTTTGAAAAATCCGTGGCTGACGAGTTTAGTAAGCACGATCGGGCTGTGATCAAATCGGGAGAAGCTATTCAGGTTGAGGAAGAGTTGACCTATGATGGGAATCTTCTTTCCTACCTTTCAGTGAAATTCCCCCTGCACGATGTTGATGGTGAAGCTTATGCGGTGTGCGGGATCTCCAGTGATATCACCGAACGGAAAAAAATGGAAAACGCGATTCGCGAGAGCGCTCGCAGGGTTCGTGCTATCAACAAGGAACTTGAGGCTTTTGCCTACTCGGTTTCCCATGATCTCCGGGCGCCTTTGCGCAGTATCGATGGCTTTAGTCAGATCCTCCTTGAGGATTATTCGGACGTTCTTGACGCAACTGGCAAGGACTTTTTAGCTCGGGTCAGAGCCAGTAGCCAGAAGATGGGACAGCTGATCGATGACCTTTTGAAACTTTCACAATTGACGCGTGGCGAGATCGTCAAGCGCAGGGTTGATTTGAGCCGTTTGGCTCAAGAAGTCGTTGACGAACTGCGCGAAGAACAAGTGAAGCAAGATGTCGAGGTCATCATTGCACCGGGGTTGATGGCTCAAGGTGACCAGGCACTTCTGCGCGTTGTGCTGAAGAATCTCCTTGGTAACTCCTGGAAATTCACTGGCCAGGATACCCACGCGAGGATAGAGTTCGGGGCGCTGCCCCCGGCTGAGGTCGAAGAAGACAATGAAGCGAGCGGGACTGTGTTTTTTGTGCGCGATAACGGTGCCGGTTTTGATATGACTTTTCAGGGTAAATTGTTTGGTGCCTTTCAACGTCTGCACCGTGAGGAAGAGTTCCCCGGCACAGGTATCGGTCTGGCCACTGTGGAACGCATCATTCGTCGACATGGTGGTCGGGTTTGGGGGAAAGGACGTGTCGGCGAGGGTGCAACTTTTTTCTTTGCCCTGGGGGTTTGACCTTATTGCCAGAGTCTTCACCTTTACTTGCAATCGCTGCAGCGCAAAGAGGTTAATGCTCCTCGAAAGAATAAGATAAAGATAAGCAGCCTCGTCTGCTTGGAGAAAGCCCTTGGAGAAAAAACTTATTCTTTTGGTCGAGGACAGTCCTGACGATGAGCTCCTTACAATCCGAGCTTTGAAGAAAAACAACATCTTGAATGAAGTGGTCGTTGCTAGAGATGGCGTCGAGGCTCTTGATTTTATCTTCGCTACGGGAACATACGCAGGCCGTAATCTGAGTGATTTGCCGCAGCTCGTGCTGCTGGACCTGAAGCTCCCCAAGGTTGATGGTCTGGAGGTGCTGCGGCAGGTGCGTGAAGATGAGAGAAACTGCATGCTGCCGGTAGTGATTCTTACCTCTTCGAAAGAAGAGAACGATTTGGCCAAAAGCTACAAGCTTGGGGCGAACAGTTATATTCGAAAGCCAGTCGATTTTAATCAGTTTTCTGAGGCGATCAAGAACCTTGGATTGTACTGGCTGGTTTTAAATGAAGTTCCTACGAACGAAAGAACGCCGTAAAGACTCTTTACCTTCTGAGTTCTGTCTGCGAGGTAGGCCGAACGAATAAGGCCTCTTCTTAATTTTCAGTTGTTAACGGTTTGCGAGCGACGATTCCAGTCAGATTGCCACCAGTTTGAGATTCCTCAAGCCCTTCTTCATAGAGAAGGATGTCCCATCCAGTAAATATGTCGAGTAACTCTCCTGAGTTTAAAATGAAAGCTGGATTTCCCGGCTCGTTTTTGGGGGACTCTGCATTGATGAAGGATCTCAAAACGACAACTCCTCCAGGTCTAAGGATCTCTTTGATGATTGGCAAAAGGGAGCGTTGGAGGTAGAAAAACTTGAGGATGACATCAAAAGGTCCTTGGGGCAATGCAACCGAAGCCTCAAGATCCAACTGCAAAAGGTTAAGGGTCAGGTTGAGGTTTGTGGCTTCCTGTTCCAACAACTTCAAGCCTTGGTCGGAAATGTCGATTCCTGTTACCGTGAATCCCTTCTCGGCGAGGTATAAGGAATTCCTGCCACGTCCGCAGGCAATATCAAGGGTGGATCCTGGCGACAAAAAAGTCATGGCGCGCAGCAGCCAAGGGTCAGGGGTAAGGGGGTTAGAGGCTTTCTCCTGCCAGCGTTGATTCCATTTTTCTTTTGAGTGAAGCATGATAACAGTTTGGCAAAATTGTTTTGGCAATACAAATAAAAACAAACAGAAAACATCTGGTAATATCTCTTGGTAACTAAAAAGGTAATGTGGTACTATAATACAATATTGTTTGCAATTGAATAGGACTGATGTCATGGAACTCAATGATTCGTATGGTCGCAAGATCAACTACCTGCGCCTGGCCGTCACAGACAGATGTAATCTGCGTTGCCAATACTGTATGCCCGCCGAGGGGGTGCCCAAGTTATCACACAGCGACATCCTCAGTTATGAGGAGCTTTTCCTGGTGGCCCAAGCGGCTGTATCCATGGGGATTGAGAAGATCAGAGTTACAGGCGGCGAGCCTCTGGTCCGCAAGGGCGTTGTTGAATTCCTGGCTCGTCTTTCCACTCTAACGGGGCTTAAGCATTTGGTGCTTACGACCAATGGTCTGCTTTTGGAGGAGATGGCTGAGGATTTGAGCCGGGCCGGTGTGCAGAGACTGAACGTCAGCCTCGATTCACTGCAGCCCGCAACCTTTAAGCAGATTACCAGAAATGGAGAATTAGCACAGGTCCTTGCTGGCATAGCTGCCGCTGAAAGGGCAGGTATGCCTGTCAAGGTAAACATGGTTGTGATGCGGGGAATCAATGATGCTGAAATCCTTGATTTTGTCCGACTTACTCTCGACAAGCCATATTCAGTCCGCTTTATCGAATATATGCCGACTATCAAGGAAGAGAACTGGCAATCTTTGGTCATTACGGGAGAGGAAATTCTCGGTCGTATAGAGAAAGAATTTGAGTTCAAAGGACTTGATCAAGTGGAACTGGCCGGTCCGGCCAAAAACTACAAGATTGAGGGTGCCCAAGGAAGCTTTGGCCTGATCACTCCTCTTTCGGGTCATTTTTGCGGTGCGTGCAATCGCATCCGTATGACATCTTCCGGTAAGGTTAAGAGCTGCCTCTTCTCAGATCAAGAATATGATTTGAAGCCATTTCTCCGGAGCAAAGATGTTATTGCTGTCAAAGTAGCCTTGCGGCGCATTATTGTTACCAAGCCAGAAAAGCACCAAATCAGTTGCAGTGAAGCCGAACACCAGGCCTTCGCAATGTCTAGCATAGGAGGCTAATCGATTATGTCTGCAGAAATTGTTGCGGTTTGTGTCAGCCAGAACAAGGGTGAGCGCAAGACACCTGTTGAATCGGTAGACCTCTTGCCGAACCATGGTATTGTTGGTGACGGACATGCTGGCAATTGGCACCGTCAGGTCAGTTTGCTCGCCCAGGAGAGCATCGACAAGATGCGACGAATGGGCCTGGACGTAAAGGCGGGAGATTTTGCCGAAAATATTACGACCTTGGGGATTGACCTCCCTGCGTTGCCAGTGGGCGCCCAGTTGAGAATCGGTCGCGCCCGTGTTGAGGTGACCCAGATCGGCAAGGAATGCCATACCCGGTGTGCCATCTATTATCAGGCCGGTGATTGTGTTATGCCCAAAGAAGGAATTTTTGTAAAGGTTCTCGAGGGTGGAACGATCCAGGCCGGTTACTCAATCGAAATATGCATCTGACAATCCTGACGGTTTGTCACAGGCAAGGAGGATTGCTTTGCCAGGCAAAGAGCCCTATACACATAGTAGCCGAATACGCTTTACCCACACAGATCCGGCGGGGTTCGTTTTTTTTCCGCGTTACTTTGAGAAGTTCCAGGCTGCGGTCGAAGACTGGTTTAACTTTGAGTTGAGTGTCGACTATGCTGGGATTGTGCTGAATCGGGGGGTGGGTCTGCCGACTGCCCATACGGAATGCAACTTCCTGAAACCATGTCGCCTTGGCGAGATTCTCGACTTGTCGGTGCGGTTGACGAAGGTTGGAAGCACATCCATAACCGTTGATTTCCTCGGCTCGGTTGCCAAAGAGCAGCGCTTGCATGGCCAGTCTGTGCTGGTGTTCATAAATCTGAAGGATGGTACACCTGTGCCTATTCCCACAGATCTACGGGAAAAGCTGGAAGCCTATCAGGTGCAAGCCTGACGGGTTTGTAAGGGCAGTTTTCCACCTCCACAGCAATCTCCAATGAATGCTCTTTTCTGTAGCTTGAATTTCCATGAACCTGTTCTTGAACGTTCAGCTCAGAGCTATAGACCGTCAAGCCCACGAACCTGCATGACTCTCAGTAAATGAAAGAGCCTTTCCCTTTAAAGAGAAAAGCACCCCGTTCTGTTCAGAAGCCACTGTCAGGATGAATACTGTGACATGTCTCTGTACAACGGTCGAAAGATTCTAACTCTCCACCCACATAGATACTTCGGATTGGACCGAAACGTTGAACATGGGATTCAGGATAGTTCTTGTGGCAAGAAAGGCAGGCTCAGCCTTTGCCGATATTCCGTTGATTGGTGAACAAAAGAGGCCGCCCATTGCAGAGGCGGCCTCTTCTCTTACCGGCGTCTTATCGGTACCCCTGAGTTAATCCAGCGGTGGTATGACTCAGGCTCAGGCTGGAGCAATCGCAAACACGCGAACCGGACTGCCTGAACCTTCCACGATCTTCATTGGCGCGGTAATCAGCATTGCTCCGGTTGGTGGCAGTTGATCGAGGTTACACAGACTGGCCAAACCGAATTTGCCTGCTCCATGGATCAGGGTATGGCATGGCAGTGGCGTGTCGAAGAGAAAGCCTTGTCCGGCATCGGTGCCGACGGTTTCTGTGCCAAAACCAGCAACGTCGCGTTCGATCAAAAATTTAACACATTCAACGCTCGGCCCCGGGGAGTGTGGTCCATCTTCCTTGATGTTGAGAAATGATGGCTCCGCGATGCGTTTGGACCAGTCGGTACGCATCAGAACCCAAGCGCCCGCGGGAATACGGCCGTGTGTCTTCTCCCACTTTTCAATAAATTCGGGGGTCAGCAAAAAATCGGCGTCAGCAGCAGCTTCCTTCCTGGTATCAATGACACAGACCGGGGCGACATGCTTTTCTACCGGGATGGTGTCAAGGGTATTGTTGGGAAGGTCTTTGCCGGTGATCCAGTGGGCCGGGGCATCGAAATGAGTCCCGGTATGCTCGCCGACATGGATGATGTTCCAGTACCATGCTGGTCCCGTCTCATTGTATTTGGAAATGACCTCCCTGCTAAAAGGGGGCGATTGGGCAAACTCGGGTGGAAGGCCAATGATAGGGGTCTCCTCTCCCAGCGGGTGGGTCAAATCAACCACCTTAATGCTTCCGTCAGCGAGACTGCTAAGGACTTGGGCCAATGCCTGCGAAGAATTCGACGTGCTCATAATTTAGCTCCTATCTTGTTAGGGTTTATTGGGCGAAAATAAACGACACCTTGAAATTTCAGGTAAAAGGATCGCAAGTTAAGCTTGTTGTCCTGAACAAGGCTTCAAGTTACTAGCAAGAAACAATTTGGTACTTTAATACCATGAAGTTTTTGCGATAGCAAGCGTGATGTTTTTTTTACTTTGGCAGTCTTGGGGGAACAAGGCCTCTACGCAGTAAAACTAGGTGCTGTTCGTGTTCTCTGTTGTATTGTGAATCCTAAAGAAACTGGGAACCACATTCTCCTAATGGGTGATGTAATGCTCGCCGAACAAAATCCCCTTTTTGGCAAGTCAGCGTATATGTTATGCAGGTTTTGTTGCAACTAGACAAAATTAGATTGAAGCAATAATGGATTGTGGTATTGTAATGCGAATATATTAAGAGACACATAAATCAGGAGGATAATCTCGCCATGTCAGTAATCATGAAAGACGTTACCTATTTCGCCACCATCACCTTGGCTTTCCTCTGCGGGACAAGAATAGCCTGGGCCTGCGGAAGAAATTGCCAATTCAAGGTTGACCCAAAGACCAGAAAGCGTCTTGTGATCGAAAACCTACCTGCCGCTTCTATCGTCTATCTCTTTGGGTTTCTTATCGTTTACAGCTTTTGTATCAGCAACTTTATTGCAATCGTATTATTCGCGCTATTCAGCGCTACTCTGCTCGCTGCCATGGTGGTTTCAATGGCCATGCCGGAACTCAAGCGGAGACCAGACGAGAAGGTTGCTAACGATGGTGCTTGAGGTGGCCAAAGTTAGCTCTCCCTGATGACAGCAGTTGTTTCGATCTCGATTAAACTTTTAGCGGCAAGGAGATCTGTTACAAAGATCATGCTCATGGCAGGGAAATTCTTCCCGAGCAACTGTGTCCATATCTTGCCTAGTGCGCCACGACCTTTAATGTATTCTTCCTTGTTGGTGCAAAAGCAGGTCATGCGACAGATATCCTCCGGTCCACCACCGGCCTTTTCTAAAATCGCCAGTGTATTTTTTAGAGTTTGTTCAAATTGGGGCACAAGTTTTTCGCTGTGGAATAGATGGTTTTCGTCCCACCCCACCTGGCCGGCAATAAACAGAATTTTACCCGGCCGAGCGAGAATGCCGTTGGAGTAACCCGTAGCAGGTGCCCAACCGTCTGGCCGGATGATTTCCTTCTCAATGCTCATCTCTTGCTCCTGTTTCATTGTTGTCCCTGACGTCTGTTGCCGGCTCGAGGGCGGGGGCAAAGAAAGTCTTGACAGAAAAAAGTAAAACGGTACTCTAATACTAGAGCATGTTTTTCTCTGTTGGTCAATAGCTATGGCTGATTCTCAAGTGGCGCGTTGGGTGCCCGTTCAGGAGCTATGTCGTCTTTGCTTAAGGAGCATTTTGGCCTGGAAAGAGAACCTGCTCCGGTATCCCCTATATTCTCAACGAGGTGTCTATGAACAACTTGCAAGATTTTAAAGGTCGAACCGCAGTGGTTACGGGTGGCGCACGCGGCATCGGTTTAGCAATTACTCGCGCATTGGTTGATCGCGGTGCGCGCGTGCATGTTTTTGATGTTGCTCCGGGAGAGCCGGGCGATGAGGGGTTGTATCAGTTCCATCAGGTTAACATAGCTGATTCCGCCAGTGTCTCTGACGCTGTAGCTAACTTGCCCGATGATGTGTCGTTGCTGGTCAACAACGCTGGTATCACCCGTGATCGCAGCATGGTCAAGATGAGTGATGACGAATGGAGCTCGGTTATCTCCGTCAACCTGACGGGAGCATTCAACGTTGTCCGGGCGCTGGCTCCATCTATGCGCAACTCTGGTTATGGTCGGATTGTCAACATCACTTCAATCAACGGGATCCGTGGCAAATTTGGCCAGGCGAACTATAGTGCTTCGAAGGCGGGTTTGATCGGTCTGACCAAAACTCTTGCTCGCGAGCTCGGCCCCAAGAGGATTACGGTTAATGCGGTTGCCCCCGGCATGGTGATGACAGAGATGGCAAAGGCTCTTCCTGCAGAGATCCTTGAAAAAGCGAGGCAAGAGTGTGTACTGCCCGATTTGGCACTTCCCGAAGATATCGCCAACGTTGTGTTGTTCCTGCTCTCTGATGCGGCAAGGATGGTGACAGGTGAAGTGATTCGTGTCGATGCCGGACAGTGCATCTGACCCATGGTTGCATCGTTACTACGGTGGTTAAAGCCATGCTTCGTGCTAAAAAACAAATAATCCCCCACCAAAGCCGGGGGATTATTTGTTTTTTTTTGGTTAAGCTGTGAGGAAGCAGTGGGTTAACTTGGAAAACTCGTGAGACTGGTGAGCTAATGACAATCCGATCTGATCGGTTTCTGACCGAACTCAAAAACTCGATTTATTTAGTGCTCGGCTGTGTATTGCTGGCTGCAGGTGTTGTTCTATTTCTGATCCCAAATAAGATCGCTACTGGTGGCACGCCAGGTGTGGCTATCCTGCTACACTTTCTAACCGGGTTACCGGTGGGAGGACTGATGGTCGCCATCAATGCTCCGTTGCTACTGGCCGGATTTAAATATCTTGGCAAGGCTTTTACGTTGCGGACCGCTGCAGCTATTTTGCTGTCAGCATTATTGGTTGACCTGTTTGCCGAAGTTTTACAGTTACAACCTTTAAGTCACAACACTCTGCTGGCTGCGCTTTATGGAGGTATTGTGGTCGGGGTCGGTATCGGGCTGATCCTGCGTGGCAACGCTTCGTCAGGGGGATCTACCGTTATCGCCAAGATTGTCTCTTCACGTTGTCGCTTTAAGGCAGGGCAAGTTATCCTCTCAATTGATGCGCTGATTATCCTCAGTTCAGGTCTGGTTTTCCTCGATATAGATCGAGCTTTGTGGAGCTTGATCAGTATCTATGTTACGACCAAGTGCATCGACATGATTCTCACCGGCGCTCCATTGGAAAAGGTGGCACATATTGGTACCTATGAACCTGAATTGATCAGGCAGAAAATAATCGACGGTCTCGGCGAGCATGGAACCATTCTGCATGGTACCGACCTCTGCCGGGAGAAGGAGAGAGCGGTGATTTTTGTTACCGTTGAGGTTCCCAAAATTAACCTGCTGCGAGATATCATAAAACAGAATGACCCTGAGGCATTTATGGTGGTGATGGATGCGGCAGAACTGCTCGGTCGCGGTCATGGTGGCTAATATTTATCCTCTGTCCTCAGTGAAAAGATAGATCTTAAACGTCAATACCCGCAACTCCCTGTTGTTCTCAAGTGCACCGTACTACTCAACGCATCTAAAAAGTGGCTGGTTCTGATGAAAGACCGGAATCCAGGGTTTGTTCTTTCCTTGTTGACTTGCACACCCTTAGCCTTCTCTTGGGGATTCATAAGTGCTCGTGTTGACGTTTTTAAAAAATTCGACCAACGCTGTTCAGATGTTCTGTTTGTGTGTCCGGAAGAACGCACGCCGTGGCAACGCAGAACGTTTTCATAGATAACCTTTGCAGGAGACAATATTACGGCGTTCTGTTTTTTTGGAAAGCCTTTTGCTGGAACCCTTTGTTCTTGGGAAAATCCCAATATGTTGGAACGTGATTGTTCGCCCGCCAACTTTAAGTTTGCTAAATTGTATAAAAAATGTCCTGATAACAGGTATTTATGTGTGTGGCTGGCAAGGAATAAGATGTGGCATGTGGGTTGCAACATGTATAACTACGTAGATAATGCACGGAAAGCGTTTGAAAAGTCTGACTGCAAGTGTATTAATTCTTCTCCTACAAATTCAGGAGAAATGTGGCTTTTGATAAATCCCAAACAAAGTTTTATTCTCTTGACACGTAAATGGCTATCAATGTACGATTTCGGCTAAAGAGGTAATTAAGTACCATAATACTGCATGTTTGGCTTGGTCATATCTGGGATTGATGAAAAGAAGAGGAGGTCGACCCTTGAAACAGAACGAAATGGTGGCACAGAAAGATTACTGGGCAAAGAGCGCATGCAAAATGTGTATTCATACTTGCGCGATAAGGGCTCATGTCGTTGATGGTGTTGTGGTGAAGATCGAAGGGGACCCAGACAACCCCGGCAACCGAGGCAAGTTGTGTCCCAAGGGACAGTCCGGCATTAACCGCCTTTACGATCCGCACCGGGTTAAAACTCCATTGAAGCGGACCAACCCTGAAAAGGGTGTCGGAGTTGATCCGATGTGGGTGCCGATCTCCTGGGAAGAAGCCCTTAGCACGACTGCCGAAAAGCTTAAGGCCATTCGTGAGGACGATCCACGCAAGCTTTTAGTGTCAATCAACGATTTCCATCGCATTCATATCTGGGGCTGGGGTGCTGCTTTTGGCTCTCCGCACTACTTCTCGACTGTCGGTCAATACTGTGGTGCCGCTTATCATCCGACCAATGGCATTCTGGATGGTGCCTTCGCCGCGATCAACGACTATGACCACTGCAAGTACTGGATCCAGATCGGCGCCGGTGACGGCTTTTCGGCCCACCTGCACCTTGCTTCGTCGATCAAGCGGATGGCAGATGCCCGGGTTAACCGGGGAATGAAGCTGGTCGTGGTCGAGCCGCGCATGTCGGCCGGTGCGGCCAAGGCTGACGAGTGGATCGCGACGCGCCCAGGAACCGACCGGGCTTTCGTGCTCGGCATGGTCTATACCATGCTCTATGAGCTGAACGTCTATGACGCCTGGTTCATGCGCAAGCATACCAACGGCATCCACTTGATCCAGAAAGATGGCAACATGCTGCGCAATCCCGAGAATAACAAGGCGATGGTCTGGGATACAGCGACCGGTCAGGCCAGGGATTCCGATGCTGAGATGGACATTCAGGATATGGCCCTCGAGGGGAGCTACCAGGTCAATGGGGTAGAGTGCCGTCCTGCATTCCAAGTGATCAAGGATTCTCTCGCTGATCATACACCGGAGCGGATGTCCGAGATCTGCTCGGTTTCGGCCGCGACGATCCGCCGGATCGCCAAAGAATACAGCGACGCGGCGAGTATTGGCAGTGACATTACGCTTGACGGTAAGGAGTATCCTTATCGCCCGGCCGCAGTCAATTACTACCGTGGCGCTATCGGCCACGTCGATGGCGGACTCGATGCGCTGGCTATGAAACTGGTCAACCTGATCGTTGGTAATATTGATGTTCCTGGCGGGCATCTCGGCGTTGGGCTGAACCACCAGCAGTTGATTATTGAAGAAGGTCAGGATGGCATGATGAAGCCGCAACCTCACCTTTTGCATCCTCCGGGGGCTTTCATCACCAAGCCGGATAGCTTCCAGATGATTGAGTGGTACCCGATCGGGATCGATCCGGGCCACCTCTGCGCGGCGAACATTATGGATCCTGACCACTTCGGCTACGATTACCAGCCCGAAGCGTTGATCATCGAGCACTCCAACCCGATGTGGAACCTCTCGCAGACGCCGAAGGTCAAAGAGGTCTTTAAAAAGCTCAAGTTTATCGTTGCTATTGATATTGTTCTCAACGAGTCGTCTGACTGGGCCGATATCATCCTGCCGGATCTCTCCTACCTGGAATCAGATCTGCTGATCTGTATCGAATCGCCAATGGTTACGGGATACTTTTACCGGCGTCCGGTTATCAAGCCGCTCTATGACAGTCGCGATGCGACTGATATTCTTTCGGATCTGGCCGAGAGGATCGGTTTCTTGCCGAACTGGAACGGGTTGTTGAACCACACCTGCTTCCTGGCACCAGAGTACCACTTGGAACCAGATAAGGTTTACAGCAACCTGGAACTGACTGATCGGATGGCCAAGAGTATCTATGGCCCGGATCAAGGGCTCGAGTGGTTTCAGGAGCACGGGCACGCCACCCGTTTATTACGCCCGGATGAGTTGTACATGTCTGCTGCCCAGAAAGGGTTGCGGATTCCCATCTACTTCAATTTCATCAAGGAGGTAGGTGAGGACCTGGATAAGAAGATGAAGGCTGCTGGTCGTGAGTGGGATACTTCCTCCTATCTGCCGGTACCGATCTGGCGGGACAGCCATCCGCTGCACAATGTCGACCCTGAATATGACATGTACGCTTTCGCGTTCAAGGAAGCACAGTCGAACTTCTCCGAAAGTACCACCATGCCCTGGATCGAAGAGGTTATTTCCTGCCAGCCGATCCATCTGGGTGTGATGATCAACGGTAAAACGGCCAAGGCCAAAGGGATCAAAACCGGTGATGTCCTCAAGATCGAATCCCCCTTCGGCGTGGTCGAAGGGCTTGCCCGTGTGACCGAGGAGGTGCATCCGGAATGTATCGCCATCTCCAATACCATCAGTCGCTGGTCACGGCACCCGGTGGGTAAGAGGAAAATTAACACCCACTTTAACCAGTTGTTGCCGGCTGATGTCAAGTGGACCGATGGCATGACCGGACACCTGGAGACAGCAACCCGGGTTAAATTGACCGTTATTGCTTAATAGGAGATAAAGATTATGCGTTATGGAATGGTTGTAGACCTCAAGCGTTGTGTGGGGTGCCAAGCTTGTACCGTCGCCTGTAAATCCGAGAATGGCAACGGCCCTGGTATCATGTATACCAAGGTTCTCGACCAGGTCTCTGGCGAGTATCCCAATGTCCGCAAGCAGTTCGTGCCGGTTTTGTGTAACCACTGTAAAAATGCCCCCTGTCAACGGGTCTGTCCGACTGGTGCCACTTACAAGCGTGAGGACGGGCTGGTGCTCGTCGATCATGACAAATGCATGGGTTGCCGGGCCTGCTATGTGGCTTGCCCGTACAATAATCGGATTTTCCTGAAAAGAGGAAAAACCAAGTCAGGGTATTACGGTAAGGAAATGACCCCGTACGAAAAGGTCAAGTACGCGGAACACCAGGACGGTATTGTCGAGAAATGTAAGTTCTGCGCTCACCGCATCGACGAGGGTATCACCGAGACATCCTGTTCGCAGACTTGCCCGGCAGATGCCCGAATTTTTGGTGACCTGGATGATCCGGAAAGCAAGGTCAGCCGCTTGATTCGCAGTCGCGGTGGCCGTCAGCCGCTGTGTGAGGATGATACAGATCCTTCTGTTTACTACCTAGATTAGGAGAAATCTCATGGGCAGAGCTATCCCATTAGTAGAAAAAGAATTTGTTTCCGGATTTCGTCAGCAGACAGAGTGGGCCTGGCTCATCGCCAGCGCCTTCTTCTTCGGCAAGGTCGGTTCCGGACTGTTTATCATGTCTGTTGTTCTGGACAGCAGGCTTGGCATGCTGGTTGGCTTGTTGATTGTCCTGGTTGGTAAGGGCGGTGCTCATTTCCTCTATCTGGGGAGGCCATGGCGTTTCTGGCGTGGCATGGCCAGGCCGAACAGTGCCTGGATTGCTCGCGGGATCTGGGCCATGTCTTTTATGATGGCCGCTGGTTTTCTCCTCCTTCTGCTGCCAATGAGTAGCGCGTTGTATATGCCGCTGGCAGTTTTTGCCTCAATTTGCGCCTTTGTCGTTGCGGTCTACGATGGCTTTCTGTTGACTTCGTCGCCAGCCATCCCGATCTGGAATAGCGCTCTCATGCCGGTTCTGTGCATGTTCTATTCTTTTCTGGGCGGGACGACGATGGTCTTGTTTATGAAGCATATGGGTTTCATGCAGTTGGATGAAAAATTCGCCGCTTTTCTGCCCACTCTTGAGATCGGTTTATTGGTGGCCAACCTGCTGATTGTTCTGATGTTCTTGATGGGTAGTATTAACACCGGGAGCGCGGGGCGGGAGTCTTTTGACCTGCTGGTCAAGGGCCCGTATGCCTTACCTTTCTTCTCTCTCGCTATCGGAGTAGGCCTGGTCTTTACCCTGCTAATGAGTGTTTTTGGCGGGGCTCATGCTGGTGCCGGAACCGTTGCCTTGATAACAGTTGCTGACCTTGTCGGTCACTTCTTTATCTTTTTCCTGTTGCTGAAAATCGGCGTGTTCAAGCCGGTGCTTGGTTTCCTTAAAATATAGTCTTCTGGGAGAATCGGCATGTTGCAGTTCATCATACAGGGAAGGGGTGGCCAGGGTGCCCAGTTGGCCGGTAAACTCATGGCGGACATGTTCTTTCAGGAAGGCAAGAATGTCCTGGTCTATGCCACTTACGGCGGAGCACGCAGAGGCACTCCTGTCAGTTCTTCGCTTCGGGTCGACGATAAGCCAATCCGGATGCGCTGTGACATAGAGCACCCTGATGTCATCGTCTGTTTTGACCCGAGCCTGCTTGAGGGCGGCGCCCTGCTGAAGGGGGCAACGGCACAGACGATCGTGCTGATCAATACGTCCCATCCCGCGGAAGAGTTCGCTCACCTGGGAGATTTTAAGGTTGTCACGATTGATGCCATGACGGTTGCCAAAAAGTACCAATTGGGGCGAATTGTAAATACGACTCTGGTGGGGGCAGCCCTCGGACTTATCGGTTATGCCAATGTCGAATTGCTGGAAATGGTTGTTGCTGAGACGAGCCCGGTCAAGTCGGAGAACAATGTGGCGGCTTGTATGGATGGGTATCGAATCGCCAGCGAAGGGAGCTGCTAAATGTCTGGTACAGTGAAAAGAGTTCCGTCGATTTGGACCACCGGGTCGACCGATATTTTAAACACCGGTACCTGGCGAAGTGCTATTGCCGTGCACGAAAAGCGGCCGGCACCTTGTTATGGAGTCTGTCCTGTCGATGGGGATATCCCGGTATGGGTACAGCAGGTGCGCAATGAGAAATTCAAGGAAGCATGGCAGACTCTGGTAGAAAATAACCCGATTCCAGCAGCCATCGGTAGAACTTGCCATCGACCCTGCGAAGGCGCATGCAACCGGACTGACTTTGATGGTGCTGTTTCTATCAATGCCTTGGAACAGTATATTGGAGATATGGCGATTCAGGAAGGTTGGGCATTTCCTGCTCCTTCGGTTGAACTGGACCAAAAGGTTGCCGTAATCGGGGGGGGGCCTGCGGGTCTCTCGTGCGCCTATCAACTACGCCGGAAAGGTATTCAGGTGACACTCTTTGATGCTAACCCTGAACTGGGCGGCGTCCTGCGTTATGGTGTTCCCGAATACCGCCTGCCGAAAAAAATGGTTGCCGCCGAGACCCAAAGGATCGTAGACCTTGGCGTGGAGGTTGTTACCGGACGCAAGTTGACCGGGGCAGACGTGGAAGAACTCGAGCGGGATTACTCGGCTATTTTTATTGCCTTCGGAGCCCATGAACCGAAAAGACTTTCCCAGTTTAGCAAAAATGACAAAAGGGCTCTGGACGGTATCGCTTTTCTGCGCAGTGTCAGACTCGATGCCCCTGCGGAACTCGGCCGGAAGGTCGTCGTTATTGGTGGTGGTAGCGTGGCGATGGATGTTGCCGGGTCGGCACTCCGGTTGGGACGCCAGACTGAAATTCTCGCTTTGGAAGGCAGAGAAGTCATGCCCGCTCCGGAAGACGAAATTGAAGACGTGATTGAAGAAGGTGCCTTGTTAATTGACGGTGCCATGGTTAAGACTGTTGAGGATGTTTCCGGTCGTCTTCTGCTCCATTGCATCAAGGTTGAGCTCGACCAGAATGTTCTGCCTGGCATTATTCGGCCTATCGAAATCGCTGGTACTGAATTTATTCTGGAGGCTGACACCGTTATCCTGGCCGTTGGGCAGGATCCGGAATTGACTGACTGGAAAGATCGGGTTCAGGTTGCCAAAGGGATGGTCAAAATCGACGAAGACTACCGGACAAGTCACGCCGGAATCTTTGCGGCCGGTGATGTTGCCAGTACCGAACGCTTTGTGTCTACCGCTATCGGGGACGGCAAAAGAGCGGCCAACTGTATCGCCCGGCATCTCGGCCAACTGGTTGTTGTCGAGGATGCCGCAGTCGAGACGAAAGAGGTCACCTTCGAGGATATCAATACTTTTTACTTCCCGAACCAGGAACCTGGCGAGCGGGACAAGGTCGACGCAGACGTTAGAATAGCCGGCTTTGCCGAGATCAGGCTGGGTCTGAGCGACGAACAGGCACTGAACCAGGCCAAGCGTTGCTTCAGTTGCGGTTCTTGTGTCGAATGCGACAACTGTTCCATTTTCTGCCCCGACATGGCCATCATAAAAGATGCAGATGCACCGCTGTATTATAAAGTTCTTGAGCAGTACTGTAAGGGCTGCGGATGTTGTTTGGAGGAATGTCCTCGTGGAGCGATGGGCGTCAAGGAGGAAAAGAAATGAAAGCAGATAGCAATAGACTGCTTCTTAGCGGCAATCATGCTGTCTCGCATGCGGTCAAGCTGGTCAAGCCGAACGTGATGCCTGTCTATCCCATTACTCCACAGACGCCGATTCTCGAGTTGATCACCGAGTTCCACGCTGCCGGCGAGATGACTGGCGAGATCATGACCATGGAATCGGAGCATTCCGCCATGGCCGCAGCGATCACCGCTTCTTTGACCGGAGTCAGGGTCTTTACTGCAACGGCTTCACAGGGGCTGCTACTGATGCACGAGATGCTTCATTATGCGGCCGGTGCGCGTGCCCCGATCGTCATGTTTAATGTCAATCGGACACTAGGCTCTCCCTGGGGATTCTGGCCCGACCAAACAGACAGCCTTGCGCAAAGAGATACCGGTTGGATTCAGTATTACTGTGAAAATGGCCAGGAATCACATGACACCACCTTGCAGGCCTTTCGGGTTGCGGAGCAGATCTTGCTGCCCACCATGGTCATCCATGAGGCATTCTACGTCTCACACTCCATGGAGGCGGTTGAGATTGCCACCCAGGATCAGGTTGACGCGTACTTGCCTGAATTCAACCCTCCTCACCGGCTCGACCCGCAGATCGGCGAATCATGGGGGAATACTGTTTCCCAGATCATGTTTCAGAACCATCGCCGGGATATGGGTGATGCTATGGAGCGGGTTCTTGACGTTGCTAAAAAAGCTGACCAAGAGCTGGAAGAGTTGGTTGGTAGAGGCTATGGCATTCACGAGCAATATCGTTGTGAAGGTGCTGAGTTTATCATCGTAACCATGGGGAGCATGACCGGAACCGCTCGGGATGCTGTTGATGAGCTGCGATCAGAGGGGCTGCCAGTAGGACTGCTCAAGATCAAGCTGTTCAGACCTTTTCCGGTTGCTGATGTCCGTGAAATTCTGAGTGGTATTCCCAAATTGATGGTTCTGGACCGCAACTATGCACCGGGAACAGGTGGCATCCTCTACCAGGAACTTAAAGCTGCTCTGTATGGACTGGAAGGGGCTCCGGAAATTCACGGATACCTGGCTGGAGTTGGCGGAACAAACATCTCTCCTGCCAATATCAAGGAGATGGTCCACTCTGCCATGGGAGAAAAACCCGTGGCCCACTCGGTCTGGAAAGGGTGAAGATAAATGGGTTATGAAATAAACGAAGAAAAAGTTTTTAATTCCGGACATGCTGCCTGCCCAGGGTGCAGTGAAGCTTTGGCGCTCCGGTTTATTCTCAATACACTCGGCAAAGATGCTATTGCAGTGGTACCCCCCTCCTGTATTGCAATAATTTCCGGGCCGCAGCCACTCAGTTCGATGAGTATTCCTGTCTACCAGACAACCCTGGAGGCGAGTGCCGCATCGGCTGCCGGCATTAAAAGGGCTCTGATCTCAAAAGGCAACAATCACACGAACGTTGTCGCCATTGCGGGTGACGGCGGTACCTATGATATCGGTTTTCAGGCTCTGTCGGCTGCTGCCGAGAGAAACGAAGATATCATCTATATCTGTCTCGACAATGAAGGGTACATGAACACCGGTACCCAGAAAAGTTCGGCAACACCTTCGATGGCGTTTACCACATCGACTCCTGCAGGAAAGCTCTCTCCGAAAAAAAATGTGCCGGAAATTATGGTTGCTCATAATATCCCCTATATGGCAACCGCGACCACCGGTTATCCGGATGACCTTGCTCGTAAGGTGAAGCGGGCGATGGAGATCAAGGGTGGCTTGAGATTTATCAATATCCTGACCCCTTGCCTGGCAGGGTGGGGGATTCCGGATAGTGCTGGCCCTAAAACCTCCCGTTTAGCTGTTCAGTCGGGTATGTATCCTCTCTACGAAGTGGAAAACGGAGAATCGTATACCTTGAATTATGGACCAAATGGTCTTTCCGTTGCCGATTATGTCACAACGCAAAAACGATATCGGCATTTGTTGGCTGAAGATATTGAACTTATCCAGGCTGAAGTTGATCACAGCTGGGAAAGACTACAGAAGAAATTTTGACAGGTGAATTATGGGATAATCTGCTTCGTCCAAGGCAGCACTTCTAAGTGCTGCCTTTTTTTGTTAGTAGGGTGCTGCTTGTTCTTGATCCTGTTTGCGAAAATGGCAGCGATTTTCTGCAAGTTAAGCTGGTAAATTGTGAAACTTTGTTTTTTAAAGGATATTATTCAGTCATAGATGGAACCGTTAGGAAGTAAGGATTGGAATAAAATAATTATGCAGATTTTAATCGTAGCCTCTTGTGGTGGCAGGTGCGGTGACGGATCTATAGATAGCAGACACTTTTGGTCAAAATTTTCAAGTAACTGAAAAAAATAAAGAAAATCATTAAATGGAATCTCTAGAAAGTAACTTTATCGGTACTTAATGGTTTTTTAGTGAGACGATAAGGCCCTTCTTTCCAATAAAGACGCAAAGAAGTACTAAAATATATAAATTATATTGACAGCGCTATGTCAGAGTAATAACATTGTTTTAAAGAAAACCTTGAAGTCGTCCTTTCCGTGAAACAGGGCAGTTTTTTCTGTTCTGAAAGAAGGAGGAATAAGGGGTGATGGGTCGTGCGATATTCGACCCAAAGAGGTCGCATAACCAGTGGTTGATAGGGGTCCGGTTTCTGCTGAGAGACATGTTGCCTGAATTGGGCAAAAGAGAGTGAGGCTGTTTTGAACAGAAATATTTTTATCTATGTTGCAGAGGTTGTGTTGTCGTTGGTGATTGTTTGCGGACTTTTCTGGGCGGCTTTTTTTGTTACGCCCGTTGTCCATGTGAAGAAAGTCGAGAGGTTTCCTTTCGAACGCAGGGACGCTTTTTATTCCGCAGCGTCTCTTGATGAGAAGGGCCAGTCGATTTGTGTCGTTGGCAGTTATGGCAAAATCATTCGCACGGATGACGGCGGTGTTACCTGGGAGATTCAGGATACACCTGTGCGGACTCATTTGCAGGCAATTGTCGCCTGGGATCAACAGTCGATGTTGGCTATCGGTGATAAGGATACTGTTCTGATTACCGTAGATGCGGGGCAGGTATGGAATAAGGTCGAGGTGCCAGCTTACCCGTATGGTGAACAATTGCTGAGCGCAACCATTGACCCTGATACTCATCGTGCCTGGGTTGTCGGTAGTATGGGAACGGTGCTTGCCAGTGATGACCGGGGTAATACTTGGCACATGACGCATCCTGAAACAGACGTGTCGTGGAACGATGTTACGGTAGCCCCGGACAGCAGCGTCTGGGTAGTCGGGGAGTTCGGTAAGGTTAAGTCTTCCAGAGATAACGGGGAAACCTGGGATCTGATAGCAGTTCCTACCGAAGCAAGTCTTAATGCTATTGATTTTTCTGATGATACCCATGGAGCCATTGTCGGGTTGTCTGGGACGATACTGGTGACTGCCGATGGCGGGCAAAACTGGCAATTAGCAGAATCTGGAGCCGAGACTCATCTGTATGGGCTGCTGTGGGACGGGAGTAGCTACCATGCCGTCGGCGACGCAGGGATGATCCTGTCATCCGATGCACAGGGCGTTGAGTGGAGTGTCAATAAAATAGCTCCTCAGAACTTTGGCTGGTACACAGGGATAACCCGCGTGGGACGTTCCTATTTCATCTCCGGTGCCGGTGCTGGTGTGTATTCCGCAGGGAATTGGACGCCTTTCGAGCCTGGCCGCAGAGACTATAAGGACGGGAGTAATAACGATGGCTAATTGGATTGCAGATTTCTGTATAGATTGGCGGCGCTCGGTGCTGGCGATCATCGCGCTGGTGACGCTGGTTCTCGGTTATTTTGCTGTGCAGGTGGAAGTGAAGACCATCTTTACCGACTTGCAGCCAAGCGATCATCCCTATGTGCAGACCAACGAAGAATTCAAAAATACCTTTGGCGGCGCCAACGTTGTTACCATCATGGTTGAGCCGAAAGAGGGTGATATCTTCAATCTCGAAACCCTTGGAACGATAAAACAGATCACCGACGACCTCCAGTATGTGGATGCTGTCAATCAGTTTCAAATAGTTTCGTTAGCCTCGAAGAAGCTCAAAAATGTAATTTCCTCAAATATCGGGATTGAGTCTCTGCCAATCATGTGGCCCGAATTGCCGGAAGGTCAGGATGAAATCGATAAAGTAAGGAAGGATGTTATTTCCAACCCCATGGTTTATGGCAGTTATGTCTCCTACGATCAAAAGTCGGCGCTGATTACTGTGGATTTTATCGACAGGTTGATCGACTACGAGAAAGTACTGCCCCAGATTAGAGAAGTTATCGACAGAGCAAGCAGTCCAAGCATCAATATCAAGGTTGTCGGTCAACCTATTCTGGCCGGTCTGATCTTCGAATATTTGCCAGAAACTTTAAATATCGTATTTCTGATTATCGGAGTGATCGCACTGATACTGCTCATCAGTAAGGGGACGTTGCGGGGGATGTTGCTACCGCTGATTTCCGGGCTGGTCTCTGGTATCTGGATCTTCGGAGTCATGAAGTTGCTGGGCTACAACCTCGATCCGCTTGCTATTGTCATCATCTTTATTATCTCGGCTCGAGCCATTTCTCATGCGGTGCAGCTCAATGCCGCCTTTAATACCGAAAGAGTTGCGGGCCTTGAGGCCCGTGACGCTGCTCGGGTCGCCCTGACGAAGCTGTTCAGGCCTGGAATGCTGGGACTTGCAACCGACATGGGGGCCATGCTGGTCGTGGCCATGACGCCGATTCCGCTACTGAAAAAGGCGGCCATTATCGGCGCCATGTGGATTGGTGCGATGGTTATTTGCACCATAGTCATGATCCCCGTCATGCTTTCCTGGTGTGATGCCCACCACGAAAAGAGGGTTATCCCCTGGACTATCAATCCGCTGATGAAGGCTGTGCTGCGGTGCTGTGGCCGACTTTCAACCAGTCGGAGCATGGCCACTCTTATCCTGGTGGTTAGTTTAGCTGTCTTGCTGGTGTCAGGGTATTTCGCCAAGGATATTACTGTCGGGGATTCAAACGCTGGATCGCCAATACTCTGGCCGGAGTCTAAGTACAATCAGGACGATTCTGCCATCAATTCCCGCTTTCCTGGTAGTGACAGGATGTTCTTGGTCGTCGCCGGTGAAAAGGAGAACGCACTCAAGGAGCCTGAGGTCCTCGAAAACATCTCCCGGTTCCAGCAATACATCGAGGCGCAGCCTGAGATCGGAGGGACGGTTTCGCTGGCGGACGTGATCAGGCCAGTCAATATGATCCTCCGAGAGGGCAACCCGCGCTACTTCAAGCTCGGCGACGATGCACTCATCAATGGGGAGATGCTCTTCTTCGCCCTGACTGGATCGGATCCAGGCGATATCGATCGCTTTACTGACAATAAGTACCAGAACGGCTCGGTGATGATGATGTTCCGTGATCACAAAGGGGACACCATTCGCAAAGCGATTCAGGCCATTAATGACTTTGCGGTAGCAAACCCTATGAACGGCGCTTCGTACCGTCTTGCTGGTGGCTTGGTCGGTGTACTTGCGGCCGTTAATGAAGTGATATTGTCGGGGCAGATTCAGAGTATCGCCCTTGCCCTTTTACTGCTGTTTATCTTCTGTATCATTGCCTATCGCACGACCCAGGCCGGTCTCTTTTTTCTACCGATGGTCCTGCTCTCCAACACCATAACCTTCAGTTTCATGAGCTTGACCAACATTGGCCTCAACATCAACACCTTACCGGTGGCTGCGTTGGGTATCGGGTTAGGTGTGGACTACGCCTTCTATATTTCGGACAGAATCAAGGAGGGCTACGAGAACACGGGAGACCTTTCCGAAAGTATCAACTTTGGTCTATTGACCGCCGGCAGAGGGGTGCTGATCACAGCGGCGACCATGATCGCTTCAGTGGTTTTCTGGTACTTCTTTTCATCTCTTCGCTTCCAAGCCGAAATGGGTCTGTTGATCGCAGTCTGGATGACTGTTTCGGCGATTAGTGCTCTGCTTGTCATTCCGTCCATGATCTATCTTTTTAAACCTCGCTTTATCCTTGGCAACGTGAGCGAAAAGCATGGGAATGAGTTTGAATCAGAGTCAGTTTCCTTGGTCGATGGCGTTATCACGGAAAGGTCTGGCGGTATGTAGGGAGGTGAGCTGCATATTCCATCAGTCCAAAACATAAGAGGAAAAGGAGGAATACATGATGTTGAAGTGTAGATTTATGTTGGTAATGTTGGCAATGCTTGGCTTCGGCTCGACTCTACTGCCTGGTCCTGCACAGGCGGTGGAAATTGGTAGCTTTGAGTTCAACGGCTATCTCCGCCATTACATGAGCTTTAACCTGAAGGATGTTCCTGAAACCAGTGGCGATGATCAGTACGAAATGTCCATGAATCGACTGACCCTCCTTGGCCAGTTGAGAGGAGATCTGGGGCCGGCGACCTTGACCGTTATCGGCAGGGCATCCAAGGAACAGATAACCAGCTATCTCGGCGATCTGGAGGACTCGGCTGCCGCTTCCGGCGGCAGGGGCGACTTCCAGGACGAGTATGACGAAGCGGAGTTTCGCGAGTTCTACCTCGATATTCCTATTGGCGAGCGGGTTAGACTGCGTCTTGGTAAACAACAGGTTGTCTGGGGTGAGACCGATTTCTTCCAGGCGCTGGATGTGGTCCACGGTTACGACCAGACCTGGCGTTCTTTCCTGGAGCCAGAAAATGAAGAGTGGCGCAAGCCTCTGATCCTGGCCAACGTCCAGATCGACGTGCCCGAATTGAAGGGTGGTCTACAGCTGCTCTGGCGCCCTGGTTTTGATGATGAGGAAGACATTGGCAACAGCTACGATATGTTCGGTGGCCGCTGGTCACAGAACGGCAGCAGAGGCTTTGATCTGAATGCCGATAAGGGGTTCTTCCCCTCCTTTCCCATGGATTACCACAATCCCGAAGGTGATACGGACGATGGCCATTACGGCGCACGCTGGTCTGGCACCCTCGGCGAGAACGATGGCCTCGCCTACAGCCTCAATTACTATCATACCCAGGCGCAGAACCCGGTGCTCTTTTCTTCAGTGTCGGCTCCATACGGTCTGGCATTCATCTTTCCGGAAATCGACATCTACGGTGGTTCTCTGAGTGGCTATATCCCTCTCATTGATTCGGTTTACCGTTTTGAAGCGGCCTACGTCCCGGAGAACCCCTTCAATGACAACTTTGGCGGGCTGGTAAAGAAAGACACCCTGCGCACCATGTTCGGCCTCGACACCAACTTTCGTCTGCAGAATGTCTTAGGCACCAGCAGTCCCAGCATGTTCACCCTGCAGGTCTTCGATACTTACATTGACAATTATGATGCTGCTGAAATGATTACGAATGCCTTTGGTACGACTGAGGATGAGCACACCTCCTGGGTCTCCTCGATCTTCACCCTGCCGTATAAGTTTGATTCAATCACCGGACAGCTGGTTACAGTAAATGATATCAGTAACGGTGGTGGGGTAATTGCACCCTCCGTAGAATTCCAGTTCGGTGCGAGCTGGCGGGTCAAGTTGGAAGCGGACCTGTTCTATGGAGGAACCAAGAGCGACACTCCGGGCGGAGCTTCCCTCTTCGGTTCATTTGACAACAGCGATCAGTTCCTCACCCGGGTCACTTATCAATTCTAGTTTGGATGCGGGTTAAAGGCAACAGACATAGCACACCAGCACAGAGGAGGAAGTAAACATGTATATTCAGTTATTTAAGAGGGTAGGCCTATCGGCAGCTCTAATCCTTTTGGCAGGATCCCTTGTCGGCAATGCTCTGGCTAAAGAGGTTGCGGAAGGGACCGTGCTGAGCAAGGCCAATCTGGCGTCTCTGGAAAACGATACCCTCCAGGGGATCAAAATCGGCGATCTGTTGACTGATAGCCAGAAAATGTGGATCAAGGACTACAACTTGACCATGAAGCTGGGAAAAACGACTCAGCTTACGCTGGATCCGGCCTACCTGGCGGCGAACAAGAAGTATGCCGGGCAGGCCAAGCTTGATGCCAGCACCAAGACGGTCACTGGCTATACCGCTGGCATACCCTTTCAGGATGTGGACGTAAGTGACCCCGATGCGGGCTATAAGTTGGCCTGGAATCAGTATTACGCCAACCCTGTCATGGGTGACAACTGGATTGCCACCGGGGATGTCACCATCGTCGATGGCGACAAAGGGACCATCGATCGTTTCGAGGCGATCAGCGCCAAGATGCTCATGGAAGGGCGCACCACCGGTGGTGACGCCCGGATCGGTACCGACGATGCGCATGCTCGTTATCTGCTGACCCTTTCCAAACCCTACGACCTGGCCGGGCTCGGTATCTATACCAAGCAGTACAGCAGCGGTAAACTCGACGATGCTTGGGTTTATGTCAAGTCGATCAGAAGAACCCGTCGCGTGGCCGGAGGCAAAAGCTGGATGGATCCGCAGCCGAAAATGGATCTGCTTAATGACGATAACCAGGCGGTCAATGCCTATCCTCTCTGGTACAAGAGCTGGAAGCTACTCGAAAAACGCTGGATTCTGGCAGTGGTTACCGGTCCCGATCCAAAAGTTGAGCACAATTACAACGACTACGTAGAGCAGTCTCCTCCCTACTGGAACCCGATCAACGTAACCTGGGAACCACGGGAAGTTTACGTTGTTGAAGCTATTCCACCCGAAGAGCATCCTTACTCGAAAAAAACTCTTTACATGGATGCTGAATTCCCCTTCATTTATCAAAGTGATCTCTATGACCGTAAGGGAAACCTCTGGCGTCTCTGGCGTGAGACCTACAGTCCGACTGTGGCCAAGAACGGTCAGCCGGGGCTTACCTTCTTCTGTACCCAGGCCATTGATTTCCAACGCAATCGGGCGACTTACATTGATATCATCAGTACCAATTTGAACAACCCCGATTTTAACGATAATGCGTTCTCTCCTAAAATGCTTCAGGCGGCTGGTCAGGGAGGACTTGATGAGTACCTGAAGTAAGCATTTTGTGGTTAGCTCCCCCGTCACGAAGATGTTCTGTCATCAGCGATACGGGGGAGCGTTTTTCTCTGATCAACTTGAAGATGATTACGGTCGCCTCTGGGCTGCTTTTACTGCCCCCGATATATAGGGAAATGACCAATTTGTTGGGATTTGTTCTTTTCTTTTTTGTGGCCAAATTGGCCGGATTGCAAGGGAAAACCGCGTGTTTGAAGGCTAAAGGCGGGGATGAGGCTTGCTGGGCACGGAAGTTGCGTTATAAATGTCTGTATAAGCTTTTGTCGCATGTCGCGTGATAAGCAAGCTGGGATCAAACCGAATCGCTTTGAATTCGTACCACAGAACTGGACTGGGTCAGGCAATTCAGTGCCGGAAGGGGGCAAGAGGTGTGCTAATGATAGATGAGACCGTAGTGTTGCCCATCATCAAAGTTATGGGAAGAGACCATCGGCAGGTCGAGGATACGATTGTGCGGGAAATCCCGATGACGCTCTACTTCAACAAGGAAGAGATCGTCACCATCCTTTGTTCGCCGAACCAGGTCAAGGAACTGATGATCGGATTTCTGATCTCGGAAGGATTTGTTAGAGAGCGGGATGACATTTATACGATCGGTCACCACTGTGAGCAAAATGTCATCCGGGTTGAGGGCAAGCCACGACCCGCGCAGAAAGAGGCCATGAACAGGCGTGTTATGTCGGCCTGCTGCGGCAAAAGCCGTGCTTCTTTTAATTTTGAGAACGATGCTTCTCTGGTCAAAGCCCAAAAATCTACGGTAAAGATAAGTCTCGCTCAAGCCGTTTATTATGCAAACTATCTCGATAAAAATTCCTCTCTCTTTAAGGAGACAGGTGGAATTCACAATGGCGGTGTGGGGCATTCAGGAGAAGTGCTCTATACCTGTTATGATATCGGACGACACAATGTGCTCGATAAGATTCTTGGTCGCGCGTATCTGCTGAATCAGGATCTTTCTGACCACGTTCTCTTCTTCAGCGGGAGAGTTTCATCAGAAATCCTGCTGAAGGTGGCCAAGATGAACATACCTATTCTTGTGGCCCGTTCAGCGCCCACCGATCTGGCCTTGGCTCTTGCCGAGGATCTGAACATTACGGTGATTGGTTTTGCCCGAGGTGACAAATTAAATATTTACACTTGTCCGGAGAGGATTGATCTCCCGCCGGTGCTGTCTGTTGTGGGCAATTAGCAGCCTGTCGGACGATCAATGAACTGGCTGCAAATTTGTCTTTTTGGCCCGTATCTCACCTTCTTTTCGACCAATAGCTACGGCTATTACTCTCAAATGAGCGAAACTATGGTCTCAAACACCCCGTTTTTCGCTTCAGTCCTGATTGTCCGACAGGCGACCGTAAAGAAACCGTTGGTAAGCTCAAATAGGCGTTTTTTCTTGGATCCAACTCCTTAACTCACTCTCTTGGATATTTAGCCCACACCTTTTCTGAGAGGGTGGCTTTTCTCTCTCTTTTATTCTAGAAGCGAAGACTGCCGATTAGACAAGAGCACATTTTTTAGTGAAGTCGAAAAAGGGAGGGAGCAAGGGCTGTCGGTATGAGTATGCGGTCGTGATAAGGCGGAGGATAAAGGCACTAATTCGGCGTAAGCCAATTGCTGCGCTGAACACTTTGTTCAGGTAACTTTATACCGTGTGTCTGATGCGCAGGCGTGAGCTGTTGAGAGCCGTTTCCAGAGTGATCGTGTCGAGGACCGCTTTGGTCAGGTCGTCGATCTCAGTGGTGATGCTCTGCAGTTCTTCCATGATCGGTTTGCCTGTTTGAATGCCGGAGTTCGGTGTGTCGAGTTCGGATTCTAATGTTTCGAACAGATCGATTACATCAAGCAATGTCGTTCGATTGATTGACCCGGCAAATCGATACCCGCCACCCGCTCCACGCACAGCCTGCACCAGTCCAGAACGTACCAGTGTCCGCAGAACTTTTGCGAGGTGATGAGTAGAGATGTTGAAGTTGTTCGCTATATCAGTGGCCGAAAGCTGACGGTCGGGGTCGCTGGCGAGGTCGAGTATGGCATAGAGGGCAAACAGACTCGCTTTTTGTAACTTCATGGCAGGCTTCCTGTCGATAATGGCTGGCTAAATGTTAATCAAGCTGTTTCTCTAGTTCGATATAAGGCCCCGTCCGCAAACCCTGGCTACGGAAAAATGACAGAACCAGTTTGTTCCCACGGTCTATCATTGTCCGCACAGATGTTATGCCAGCCTGTTTCAGGCGATGACATAACTCTTTAAACAAGAGTTGACCGATGCTCATCTCTCGCATCTTTAACGAGACTCCTAACGCGAAGACCCAGCCACACGGGGGGGAACCAAATTCCCATGCACGCACTTCGCCAACGATGAAGCCGACGGCTTCGCCACCAATCTCAGCAACGAGAAAAATCCGTTCGTTTCTTCCATCTTCCAGGTAGCGGTCAAAGACTCCGCTCCAATAGGCCGGTTTTTCCTCTTCAGTACCCACGCTATCCAACTTAATAATGGAATTGAGGTCGGCAAGGGTGGCATTCCGGATGGTGATTTGAGGTGTCATGTCATATCCCTCTGAAATTTTTTAAACAACGCAACCGTTCTGGGGTACATGGACGGTAACTTCGGCTCTTTACGTTGTTGGGATCAACCCCAAAAAAAAGTTATTAGAAATAAATACTTGTGTGTCTTAATTTAGTAATTGGTATTGTCGTACCATATATGCATGAGTGGTGCAAGTGGTTTTCCTGTCCTTTAAATGGATCAAGAGGAATGTTGGGAGAGTGTCTCTGCTGTTTAGGTCTTCAGGATGGAGCGAAGAGGGTGTCGTGGGCAGAATATAGGGAGATTCCCGGGCCTGCCAGTACTCGAAAGATTGGCATGATCAGTATCGTTTGCCCAACCGTGACCCACATGAATATGCTCTTGACAGTTAAAAAGGTAACATGGTACATAAATACCACAATGGATGAGTTCAGGAGTGGCTGACAGGTTGTTTAACGATTGGCTAAAATTTAGTATGGCTAATTTCTAGGCATAAAGACCCTCGCGAGGAAAGGAATATTCCGTGGAGAGTAAACAAATTGACCATATCTGTATTGCCGTAAGGGATCTCGATGCCGCCCGGAAAGTGTGGGAACCCATCCTGGGTAAATCGGAACCGGATGATCCTTACGTGGACGAACCGGAAAAGATCCGGGTTGCCCGCTATTGGCTCGGCGGCGTAGGTTTCGAGCTCATGGAGTCTACCTCTCCCGACGGGCCGGTGGGCAAGTGGATCGAGAAGAATGGTGAGGGGGTCATGCTCATCAGCTTCAACGTGGAAAACACTCGCGATGCGATTCGTGAGCTTGAGGGAAAGGACTATCCTTTTATTCCGAACCCAGAACCTCTTGCAGACGACGATACCGGGAAAGCTCGTCCCTTCAGGGATTGCGAATTTGCTTTCGTCCACCCAAAAAAAATGAATGGCGTACTTCTGGAGCTCATTGATTACAAATGGAAAGAGCTCGAATAAGACTTTTGTGTGCGAAATGATGTTGATAAGAAGTAACTCAAGACCGGCGCCGTATCAAAGGTAGGGCACGATCTGCTCAAAAGCGGTCGCGAATTCGAATTCAGTCAGGCTGTGCAAATGACTCGCCAAGGGAGTCGGACCGAGGATCTGATCGACAGAATTGTATACCGGTACTCTAAAAGCCTGACACTTACTCTAAAGCGGTGTGGAAATAATGTTTTCCGCACCGCTTTTTGGTTCCCCTGCAATACAGTTTTAATCCGTAGGGGTAACGTTGGCAGAAAGTTCATGCTTAGCAATGACTAGTTATATCGTTCGGCAAAAAAAAGTTGATCTTCTCTGGTCAATCGAGCAAAGGAATAACATGAGAATGAAATGCTAACCGACAGAAGAAACGCAGCAATAATTTCTTGACAGTGAAAATGGTATTGTGGTACCTATTTGCATAAATAAAGTGTTTTTGCTAATTGTTAGGTGAAAATAGCAACAAAGAATGAGTCTGACGAACGGTTGGAAGGAGTGAAGAAATGAGGTACGCGGAGACAGGGTTTAATTTAGAGATTGATCTCTCCCGAGGAAGTATTGACAGGGTCGCAACTGACCCCAAGTTAACCGAACTCTATCTGGGGGGGCAGGGTACTACAGCGAAGATACTGTGGGACAGGGTTGCGCCCGAAGTTGGCCCTATGGATCCCGAAAATCTACTTATCTTCAGTACTGGTCTCTTGCATTCCACATCTGTTCCTGGTGCCAATCGTACGTCTGTTGATACCTTTTCGCCTCAAACTGACCGCTACTCGCACTCAGTGTTCGGTGGCTTCTTCGGGCCGGAGATGAAGTTTGCCGGTTACGACAAGTTTATCTTCCACGGCAAGGCCAAGGATCTGGTCTATGTGTGGATCAACAACGATAAGGTTGAGATCCGTGATGCCAGCCATCTCAAAGGAAAGGGCGCTCAGGAGACCGCGCTGATACTCAAGAGGGAGGTGGGTGACGCTAATGCCCAAGTCGCCTCGATCGGCATTGCCGGTGAAAACCGCTGCTATATGGCCAGTATCGAGCACGCCAACTCCAGTGCTTCGCGCGGGGTCGGCGTGATCATGGGCGATAAGCGGATCAAGGCAATCATTGTCCGCGGCACCAAGGACGTCTATGTTGCCCAGCCGGCGGAGCTTGCCGAGATCAGTATCCCCATGTTCAAGGAGATGTACGACAACAAGAATTGTGGCGATTCCATGGCTCACGGTGAGGGAGACGAATTCCATGTTGATAACTTCGCCTGGGGCAATGCCCGCACCCGGAGAAGTAAATTCTTTACCAAAGAGATGGAGCAGGAGTGGATTGATCTTGAAGACAACCTGCGACAGCGCTGGACCGGTTGCCACAACTGTCCCAAGGACTGCCATCAGGCGATCCACTACCCAGGTCGGATGCCATACCATCAGAAGTGTTACAGCAAGCTGACCTATGCCATGGGTTCCTTTGGCGATCTCGATTTTGACTACGACATCATTGGCATCACCCAGGAATACGGGATGGATGCCTATTCGACCCCGCAGACCATCGCCTTTGCCATTGAACTTTACGAGGCAGGAATCCTGACCGACAAAGATCTTCCCGATTTCCCGCAGCCTGATGGCGAGACCGTCGAGGGCTTCAAGATCAATAAGTCACGCTTCTTCTATCTGGTCGAAAAGATCGCGCACCGTGAAGGGATCGGTAATGTTCTGGCTAATGGAGTCTACGCAGCGGCTCGCGAGATTGGTAACGGCGCTGATGCATATGATCACAACACAATCAAGAAGTTCGAGCAGGTGCCGATTAAGTTGGGCTACGTCAACTATCCATACTTTCTGATGTTTGCCACCGGTGAGAAGATGAACATTACCCAGATTGAAGGCTCTTTCCCGCAGACGGCGATAGTCGACAAGAAGGAGCGGGAAGAATTCGTTAAAGGCTGGGATGCAGCTCCCGAGCGCTTCAAAAAGTGGTTGTTGGAGTGGGAGCCACAGACCAACCTACCGATGGACGCCGCGGTTCACGTCTGCGACTGGAACGAAGCGATGCATTACGTTGATGATGCCATTGGTACCTGTGCCTTCCTGTCGTCGTTCCGGGGGCAGTTCGGTGGTAGGCCGCCCTATCATATCTATAACTTGCCAAGTTTCATCACGCGCGCTTCCGGGATCGAACTTGATTCGGATGGCCTGTGGGAAGTCGCAAGGCGAAACCGGAATCTTGTCCGGGCCCTTAATATCAGGAGAGGCCTCAGAAGAGCTGATGAGAAACCCCCTGAAGATCATTGGAAGAAGCGGGAACCCGAGAACGAGCAGAAGCTGCTCGACATGTACTATGAGTTCAAGGGCTGGAACAATGACGGCATTCCGACCAAGGAGACCTTGGACAAGTTGGGTCTGGATTTCGTGAGCAAAGACTTTATCCAGAGGGGAATACTGGCTGAGAGTCAAGGCGATCTTTCCTGAAGGGTTTTGGTGGAAACAAAGAAAAATAGTGTGAAGGGGTGGTAACTGTGAACGTTGAGCCGAAAAAGAAAATCGTAAAGGAAATAAAGGTCAACCTTGATAAGTGCATTGGTTGCCGTGCCTGTGAGATGGCATGCTCCGGATTTCACGCTGTGCCGAAATTCAGCAGCACCAATCCTGCAAGGTCGCGAATTCGAGTGATTGTGGAAGACCGCAAGGATGTCTACTTGCCGGTACGGGCTGGTGATTATACGTCAGCCGAATGTACGGGCAGAAATACTTATACGATTCACGGCAAGGAATACTCACAGTGCAGCTTCTGCACTGTTTCCTGTCCGTCCAGAGATTTATTCAAAGAACCCGATTCAGATCTTCCATTAAAATGCGATATGTGCGAATCCGTTCCGCCGTTACCGGAACCAATGTGTGTTCAGGTGTGCCGATGTGACGCGCTGACTTACGTAGAAAAAGAAGAGGCGGTCGTGGCAGAAGAAGTAAAACGCGACGAGATTGATATGGGCCTGGAAGCGCTGGTTAGTAAACATGGCATAAATAAGGTCGTTGATACGGTTACGAAACTTTCTAAAACCCTGAAGCGTTAAACTGATCAGTCATATAATCCAAACAAAAGGTATTGGCCACTAAGACACGAAGACGCCAGGAAGTTCTTACTTAAGTGAAAAAACGCATATTTCAGTTTTGACATGTTGAAGTATCCAAAAAAAACAAGTGATTTCTCCGTGTCTTGGTGCCTTATTGGCTAGCCTTCGTTCTTGTTGTAATTCAAAGTTTGAAACCAAAGGATAGGTAATATTGTGGAGACCGTAGCCCCCGAAAAAGAAATCATTGAGGTCATCAAAGAGCAGGGTGGCGACTCGTTCAAGTACTGTTACCAGTGCGGGTTGTGTGATGCCGTTTGTCCGTGGAACCGGGTCCGGCCATTCAGTATGCGCAAGATCATTCGCCAGGCGACCTTTGGTCTGACCGAG
>JAGXHM010000046.1 GCA_024636155.1 Deltaproteobacteria bacterium | reverse complement strand
CTCTTGAATCATCAGGTTTATTTTCTTGGTGCCGGTCCCGGTGATCCTGAGCTACTGACCCGGCGCGCAGAGCGTTTGCTCGGAGAATGTCAGGTGGTTTATCTGCCACCTCTTTACGATCAGACCTTTGCCGAACTTCTGGCCGGTAAAGAGCTCTTTATCCCGTTTGATTTTTATTGCGCTGATCTGGTCGCCCTTATTAAAAAACAGCTCGTCAATGGCCCGATTTCCTTCCTGGTGCCTGGGGATTTGACCTTCTATTCCCCTTTTCAGGCTCTGGTCGACGCACTGGGTGAACTTGCCGTTGTCGTACCGGGTGTCGGTACTGCCAATGCTGCTTCTGCACTTTTGAAAAAGACTCTTGATCTCCCCGGTGTTTGCAGTCGCGCCATCCTTGCCTCGCCACGGACCCTCGGCGATGGTCCCGATGCGCCAACCATGGGTGATCTCGCCGCACCGGGCGTTTCACTTTTGATCTATATGAATAACCTTCCGTTGCCAGTGCTGGTCGCCCAGTTACGCAAAGGCTATGGCAGCAATGTCCCGATCGCTCTCGCTCACCGGGTAGGCTTGCCTGATGAAGAAATCATAGTGGCGACTCTCGATACGATCGTGTCAAAGGTGGGGTCCAGAGATTTCTTTAATCTGGACAGTCCCAATCCGAGGCCCGCACTGACATTGCTTCTGGTTGGTGAAAGCTTGACCGCAGATGCCGATCCCACCTGGTGGGATTATCGACGAGATCATATCTGGAAATATCAGGACAACAGTTAATATGCGGATCATCTCGCCAGTTGATAACCTTAAAGAAACCCACCTGCTTTTGCAGGCCGGCGCTGATGAACTGTACGGCGGCTACATCCCTATTGAATGGGAACACTATAGTCTCGCTGCTTCCCTTAATCAGCGAACCTTTTCGTCTGCGCAAATAGCTTCCGAAGAGGAACTCTCTGAGATTATCTCTCTTGTTCATGCTCATCAGGGTCGTTTTGCTTTAACCTTGAACGCGCCTTTCTACACAGACGAACAGTTGCCCCTGTTGATCGAATATGTTGACCGTATGGTGACCCTTGGTGTTGACAGCCTGATTCTTGCCGATCCCGGGTTGTTGCGATTATTGAAAAAGCGTCATGCGCCTCTTGAGTTTCATGCCAGCACGCTTGCTCATCTTACAAATTCCGGTGCGGTTCGTTTTATGGCAGAGCAGGGGATGCAAAGGGTTGTCTTGCCCAGACATTTGAGTGTGGCTGATATGGCGGCAATTATACAGCAAGTACCGGACGTTCTCTGTGATGCTTTCCTGCTGGTCGGCAAATGTCCTAACAGCGAAGGGCTGTGTACCTTTCATCACTCCAGCCCTGAAAAAATCTGGCCATGCGAAATTCCATATAACATCGCTCCGCTTTCCTCTGGAGCATCTCCACGCCTACAGCAGGCCATGCAGAGGCAGGCTAGCTGGTCGGAGACAAACCGTCGCCACGGCTGTGGCCTTTGTGCTATTCCTCTGCTCAAAGAGGCCGGTGTGCATGGTTTAAAGCTGGTTGGCCGCGGTGCTCCAGCTGCGCAGAAAGTCAGAAATATTGCTTTGACAAAAGAGTTCCTTGCTCTGGCAGAGAGCGTCACTGATTTTACGGAATATAAACGTCTGGCAGTCGCTGCCCACCAGGAGAGATTCGGCGCAGTTTGTCACCAGAATATCTGTTATTATCCGGAGTTTTTTGATGGGGAAGTGGTATGACACGTTTACTGGATAGCGCAAGAATAGAGACTTTATCCCGGGAAGAGAGTGTTCGCGGTGTGCTCGTTCGTATGGTTCTGGAACAGGCAGAGCATGCAGATAATGAAGAAGTGTTGCAGCTGGAAAATGCTCTGCAACTGCTCCTGACGCGTTTCAAATCCCTGGGGGATGATGTCTTATGATACTCCGCAGTGTAGAATTGGAAAATTTCGGTCGTTTCCGTGGTCAGACCGTAGAATTCCGGCGTGGTATGAACCTGGTGATCGGGCCGAATGAGGCTGGCAAATCAACGATTGCAGAGTCTATTCCGGCGGTTCTCTTTGGTACCGATCGACTGGAGAAGTTTAAACCCTGGGGTCGCAACAGCTGCTCTGCGGTACTTTTTTTTGAAGGGCAGGGACGCACGATCCAGATCAAGCGCAACTTGATTACTGATGAAGTTGAATTAGTCGAACAGGACGACCTTTATCATGTCCTTTCGCAATTTTCCGGGAAGGTTCCTCTTCGCGGTCGTAGTGCGTCTTGCCGAGAGTATCGAGCATTGCTTGAGTCTTTGCTTGGCGTTGCCGATGAAAATCTGTTTCGTGCGACTTATTTCTTTGGACACCAGCCAAAGGAGTGGAGTGGCGATGAACTCGCGCAAAAGTTGAGGACGTTGGTCAGTGGTACAGCAGAGACAGATTATGGTGAAATTCTTGACGGCATGCTGGCTGAACATTTTAAGCTGACACGTCACAATCCCTGGGGACGTGATAAACAACGTGATCGCGAATACGAAGAAGTCTGTCAACAGTGGGCTGAACTGGGTGAACAAGACAAACAGTGTGAAACAGAAACGACGGGATCAGTACCGGTTTTTGTAGAGATCGACAGCTCCGCTAACATCAAAGAACAGATTGAAAAACTTTCCCAAGAGCTGGAAACAGATCGCCTGGAACGTGAAAAAGGTAAGCGTTATATCGAACGAGTTCGTCGTCAATCGGTCGAAGTCTCAGAAACGGTTGTTCCGCCTGTTGTTGAAAAAAAGCCGGTACCTCTAGAAATAACGACAAGTAAAGGAACTTTGTCGGCGCAACTGGCTGCCGTTGGCTTGCCGCAAAACCCACCACGTGAGTTGCTGGAACTTCTGTCTGAGGCTGCGAAAACCAGACAGGAGTTTGCCGAATTGCAGCAGCCTTTCGCTGCACTCAACAATCGCGAGCAAAAGATCCCCTTGGTGCCGTGGATTACACTTTTTGCAATCATTGCTCTCCTCAGCGTTATAAGTGCCGTTGCCTGGTGGCAGCATTGGCAGGTTCCCATGGTTTTGTTTGGCGCAGGAGTATGTAGTTCCTTGCTGCTTGGGTGGGGTGGCTGGCGTCATATTGAAAGAAAAAAGGCTTTGGCTGAGTGCCGCAAGAAGCGCGGTCACCTTGAACAGAAAAAAATCGTTGCACAGAAACGACAGGCCGATCTTAGTGAGCGTTGTGAAGCTCTTGGGCTGCCATCTTCGGCAATAGACCTGGTCAGGGTGCAAAAGCTTGTTACTGCACATCGTGAGTTGCTTGAACTATGGTGGAGTGACGGTGATTTGCCTGCGTTAGAAAATGATTCGCGGCAGAATGCTCCTGTCAGTGCAGAAATAACTGAAAAACCCTGCGCATCTGCGGACGCTGAGGAAGCTGGGTACGAGTTGCGGCAACTTGAAGCGCGTATGGTTGAATTTGAGGTAGAATTGCAGCAGAAAGAATCGCGCTTGCAAGCGTTGCAATCGCAGTTCAAAGAGTTCTCTACCGATCATCGCCCACAAATAGCAACTCCTGGAACAGCTTTGCATCATCGTAAACTGGCTTTGGAGGAGCGAATAACCGTTTTGCGCAAAGCCGTTAACCTGCTCGCCGGGGCTGTTGATGAGTTCAGCCGTTCGCACTTGGTCCGTTTAAACGATGAAGCCAGCAAATTATTAGGCAAGATAACCAGCGGGCGTTATCCTGCTCTCAAGCTTGACGAGAATATGGCGCCCTCGATTCAGGTTGATGGTCGGCGCTGGATGCCCGTAGAGAGCTTCAGCAGGGGAACCGTTGATGCCATTTATCTGTCGCTGCGCGTTGCCCTGGCAAAAGTCCGCGATGATGGGCGCTCTCTGCCGCTGATGCTTGATGACCCGTTTGTCCATCTTGATCAAAAGCGTCTGGCGACGACTCTCAATTTGATTGACCTGGCTTCAGCGGATGGACAATTGATCCTCTTTAGTCATAATCTAGAATTAGGCAAACGTGCCGCTCGTGAACGATGGCATGTTGTCCCTCTGGATGGGGACGCTGTTGCCGCGAGCAACGAGGAAGGAGGCGAGCATGCCGGACAATTGCATCTTCTGTAAAATTAGTGCTGGAGAGATTCCGGGTAAATTTGTTTACCAGGATCATCGGGTCGTCGTTCTTGAAGATATTAATCCCCAAGCTCCAAACCACTACTTGATTGTGCCACGCAAGCATATCCGGACCACGCTCGATCTGACATCGGCTGATAACGAACTGATCGGTCATGTTTTTCAGGTCGCAGGTAAAGTTGCCCATGATATGGGGTTTTCCGAAGACGGTTTTAGAATTGTCAATAATTGTAACGAAGCTGGCGGTCAGGTCGTTTGGCATATCCATTTCCATCTGTTGGGCGGTCGCGATATGACCTGGCCACCAGGTTAATAAAACTTTTTTATGCTTTTTTAGCTTCAGTTTCGTAACACAGTTGCGAGCCTGTTGCTTCTGCTTTAATATCAGGCACAACCCCTTTGCGTGGAAGTATGGTTACATGGACATAATACATCAACCTATAGCTCAGACAGATAAAGCTGAGAATTATGATAATAAACGCCAGCATCGCCTGATCAACGACATCATGGAGTTGCTGGTTACACATCATGGCGGCAGCCTCAGCGAGGAAGTCCTCGACGAATCGATTGATGCTCTGCAGAAAGCGATTCACCTTGCCCAGGAGGCTCATCGCCAACAAGTGCGCAAGTCTGGTGAACCATATTTTTTTCATCCTCTGCGTGTTGCACATATGGCTGCCCGGCACTGGATGGATTTTGCCTCAGTTATTGCTGCCCTTCTGCATGATGTCGTAGAAGACACAACAACAACTCTTGAAGATGTCAGTGAACTGTTCGGCATGGAGATCGGGTTGCTGGTTGACGGATTGACCAAGGTCGATGACGATCTCCTCAGTCGAAGCATCCTGAAGGAACAGACGTACCGGAAGCAGGTCCTTCTCGCGGTACGTGATATTCGTGTTCTCTGTCTTAAATTCTGGGACCGGATCGATAACCTGCAGACGATCCAGGCGCTGAATCCTGCAAAGCAGCGCTTGATTGCCGAGGAAACGCGTACCATCTATGTCCCTCTGGCCAGGCACCTCGGCATGGGGCTTGTTGCCACGGAGCTTGACGCGCTTTCCCTGATAGTTCTCTATCCGACCAGAGCAGAGCGCTATAATACTGCCATCAATGAGTTGCGTCGTGGACATGAAGCTGCTCTTGGCCGCATCCGCTCAGAAATACATAATATTCTTGAGCATTATAAAATCGATGCCCTGGTTAAAGATCGCTGGCGTCCATTCTCAATCGTCGCCGCGCGGTTGACATCTCGTGGTCTACCTTCCCTTTACTCCTTGGATATTCTTGTTGATCGATCCATGGATGCCTATCACGCTCTTGGTCTGCTGCACCGTCTGTACCCGCCGATTCCTGGAAAACTTCGTGACCATCTGCATGTCCCTTCGCAATATGGTTATCAGTCCCTGAAGACCAGTGTGCAGGCTGGTGAAATCCGTTTGCGGGTAGAGATAACCACACGCAAGTTGTCACGATTCAACGAATCTGGTGTTTTAGCTCCTGGTTTTGAGTTTCGCAGTTCGAGTTTTGAAGACTTGATGCAGTCGTTGATAGAAGGTGAATCGGCTTTTGATATGGAGAGCTTGCGCCTGGCTTCCGCTTCAATCCAGGTTTATACACCACAGGGGGATGTGCGCTCGCTTCCTGAAGGGAGTAGCGCCCTGGACTTTGCTTTCGATATTCATGAACAGTTGGGTTTACATGCTGTTCGCGTTCGTATCAATGGCAAAACTCGTCAACTCAAGGCTCGCTTGATGGACGGAGATCAAATCGATGTCGAAACAAGCAATCGTCCGACAGTGTTACCAAAGTGGCTCGAATGGGCTGTTATGCCGCGTGCGCGCAACAGTATCCGCCGCTATCTTCGATCGAAAGTCAAACAGCCGCGGAGTGACAAGGACAAGTCATAGTCGTTTGTTGACGCTTGCTCTGGCCGGCCTGCTGATTTTCCTTCTCCTCTTTGCTCATGCAGCGTTTGCTGATCAGGCGAACATCTTCACCTACCATCGATTTAACGATTCCCGGTATCCCTCTACAAATATTTCTCTGCAGGACTTTCGCGCACACCTAGACCTTTTATCTCAAGAGAAGTTCAGCGTCCTGACTCTTGGTCAGGTTGTTAATAAATTGCAAAAGGGGATAAGCCTGCCACAACGCTGTGCTGTCATTTCGGTTGATGATGCTTACCGCTCGTTCCTTACGGATGGCTGGCCGTTATTGAAGGAGTACGGCTACCCGGCAACACTCTTTGTCAGTACGGACACCGTTGGGGGAGGTGGGTATTTAAGCTGGCAGGAAGTGAAGGGGTTGCAGGAGCAAGGGGTTGAGATTGGCAACCATTCTGCCAGCCACGCTTATTTGCTCGACAGGTTGGTTTCTGAAAGTGATGCCGATTGGATGAAACGGATAGGGGAAGATATCAGTCGTTCGCAGCAGGCGTTTGAGACTCATCTTGGCTCAATTCCAGAACTGTATGCTTATCCCTATGGTGAGTTCGCGCCTGCATTGGTAGACTTGGTTAAGTCTGCAGGATTTCTCGCGGCTTTCGGTCAGCAGTCAGGCGTTGTTGCTGACGATCAGGATTATTTTCGTTTGCCGCGCTTCCCTGTGGGCGGCGATTATTCTTCTCTCACCGAATTTCGCAACAAGCTCTATATGAGAAGATTGTCCGTTCATGTCGTGTCTCCTGAAGGCACTGTTATTAAAGGTGAGAACCCACCCAAGTTAAGGTTCTACTTGAACCAGGAGAATGTTGATGTCAGCACCCTGCGTTGTTTTGTGTACGGTAAGTCTGACTGCGCAATCAGACAACTGGATGGAGAGAATGGGTTGTACGAGGTCGAAGCGGTACAGCCTCTTTTCGGAAGACGTAGTAAATACACTTTGACAGCTTCGGGTGTGAACGGCAGTTCATGGTATTGGTTCAGCCAATTGTGGGTGCTTCCCAGCGGAAGATAGGTGTCCGATAATTCTATTTCTCGATGAGAAAAGACCGCTGCCGCTAGTACTGGTGCTGATTAATACTTTTGTCTCTGGTTGACGAATCACCGCTGTGTTTGTTCGCGACAATTTGTTCTGTCGAATCATTGTCTGAATCTCACTGATATACTCTTCACCACGCTGCGAGTAGTTCACCAGGCCATGCGACAAGGCTATTCCGGTAACTGGTTGTTCAGACTTCCGTAGTTCTGCCCTGATCTCACGAAGCTTGCTGTAGGCTCCGTTACGATTGAGATTGTTCAGGTAGCTGCGAATCGACTCGTATAGGCTGGGGAACTTGCGTACTTCATAGATTTCACCGGGAGGGCGACCTTTTGGCACAATCCCGGTGCCAGGCTTGTATGTCCATTCCCCAAAGAGATTGTTTCCTGCTTGTGCAAATCTGGAGGTCCCCCAGGCTGATTCGTTGGCTGCCTGGGCCAGCACCAGGGAAGGTGGAATTGTGTCGACTCTTTGTAGAAGTCGCGAACGTGCACGATGATCAATAATCGGACGACCGCGCAAGTTGTAGCGTTTTGACAGTTCTTCAAGGCGTTCTCGGTCGTCTGGCCTCGACTCTTTGTCCTGATGCCTTTGTAAGATCCTTAGAATCTCATCGCGCTCCTTCTCGATTTCCTGGTTGGCAAGCAGGACCATTGGCATGAGTCCCATGAAAAAGGTACGTTTCTTGACTGCCGTACTGGCCGAGTCCTCGATGTCAGCCGGGAAATTTTCAAGAATAAGCGGTGGAACACCATTCTTCAGTTGCATCCAGTCATAGTCGAGAGTCTGGAAAAAGGCCTGAAGACCTGCTGTTGTTTCAGGTCGAATGGTCTGAGTCATGTCTCGCTGCGCAGCCAGCACAAGTGACGGTATTGAACAGACGCCAGAGACGAGCAGAATGATGGTGAGTAATGAGACTCTGTGCGTTAACACTGTAAAGTAGGGTCGCATCAGTTGTCCGGAGTTTGTCCTCTAGTTATTTTTTGGAAACGTCAGTAGTTTTAACCTGAACATTCTATCATGCTTGTTTTTGAATCTACAACGGTGTTCCTCTCATTGGGATTCTCCTGTTGTGTAAAACGTTGTTTTGTAGTGCTTGCATTTGTGAATGATTTGCATATAATTTGATATATATCCTGTTGCAGTTGTCACGACTGTCCACTGGAGGTTGTCGTCATGAATGCACATATTGTCTTTGGCCTGTTTGCTTTTTATGTCGCGGCTGTTTCTTTGTTGCTGGTACTTGCGGGACGTCAGGACACGCTCCTTGCATCATTAAGACAACTCTGGGGTCGTACGCTTGGCCACGCTTTGTATTTTGTTGCCAGAGTTGCTCTCCCCACGTTGATTTGCGTCGTTTTCCTTGGCTGGGGCGTTCGTCAGTATGATGCAACGGTTGCCTTCCATAATTTTGATGCTCCTTTACAATTGAACGTTGAATATTACCGTGATCTCCTCCCGCTTTTGCGAAATGATAAAGCCCATGATCCGATCGACGTCGTATACGGAGCCTGATTTAAAGCTCCTGCAACCTTGACATTCTGCTACATCATAACTATCTTCCTTCCGAACATTAAACTCTGATTCCGTTATTGATTACGGGGCCAGGTTATAGCTTTCGGGAGGTTTTTTATGACTGAGAAGAAATCGTCAAAGAAAAAGACGATCAAGCAAAAATCGGCAGAGCAGGGAAACATTTCCATTCATACGGAAAATATCTTTCCGATCATTAAAAAATGGCTCTACAGTGAGAAAGAAATTTTCCTTCGTGAACTCGTTTCTAATGCTGTTGATGCGATTCACAAGATGCAGCATGTCAATCTTGTTGAAAACTTGCAAAAGTCCGATGAGTACCGGGTCGATGTCAGTCTTGATAAAGAGAACAAGACATTAACGATCAAGGATAATGGGATTGGGATGACTGCTGATGAAATCCGCCGTTATATCAATCAGATTGCATTTTCCTCAGCCGAAGAGTTCGTTGAGAAATTCAAGGATCTGGAAGATAAAAGCCAGATCATTGGCCATTTCGGTCTGGGTTTTTATTCGTCTTTCATGGTGGCAAAGAAGGTTGAGATTCGTTCGCTCAGCTATCAGGCTGACGCTTCTGGTGCTTATTGGTCATGTGATGGTTCGACCAGTTATGAACTCTCTGAGATCGACAAAGCTGATCGTGGTACAGAAATTACCCTCTTTCTTGAAGATGATGAACTGGAATTTCTTGAAACACCCCGCGTACGTGAAGTCCTGACTCGGTACTGTAATTTCCTGCCGATTGCAATTCATCTTGAAGGGGACGTGGTTAATGATCAGAATCCGCTCTGGACAAAGATGGCCTCAGAGCTCAGTGATGATGATTACAAGGAATTCTATCACAAACTTTACCCCTTCTCAGATGATCCGCTTTTCTGGATTCATCTCAATATCGATTTCCCCTTTAACCTGAAGGGGATTCTCTATTTCCCCAAGTTGACCAATGAGTTTGATGTGACTAAAAGTCACATCAAACTCTTCTGTAACCAGGTCTTTGTCAGCGATAACTGTGCCGAATTAATACCTGAGTTTTTGACACCCCTGCAAGGTTGTCTTGACGCTCCCGACCTGCCGCTCAACGTGTCGCGCAGCTATCTGCAGAATGAGCCTCAGGTGCGTAAAATTCGCGACGTTATCACCAGTCGCGTCGCAGGCAAGATTGTTGAGCTCGACAAACAGGATCGTACCGCTTTCTCCCCCGCATGGGCCGACATACATACTTTTGTCAAGTTTGGCATGATGAAAGATGACAAGTTCTATGAGAAGCTTAAAGACCACACGCTCTTTGCGCTAAGTGGTTCAGAAGAATGGATGACACTGCCTGAATACATTGAGGGCAATTCTGCTGCTGAGGCGACAACCATCTATTACACCAATGATGAAGTGGCTCAGGCAACCTATTTGAAGCTATTCAAAGCGCAGGGCATCAACGTCCTGGTGCTGGATACTCAGATTGATTCTCATTTTATTCAGTTTTTGGAAATGAAAAACTCGGAAGTCAAGTTTGCACGTGTTGATGCCGATATTACACAAAAGCTGATTCAGCAGGATGCAGCGAGCGATCCGGTTGATGGTGAGGATGGCAAGACACGAGACGAGAGAATCATCGAACTCTTCAAACAGTCTCTAAAAGATGAGAGCCTTGAAGTTCGTGTTGAGAGACTCAAAGATAAGTCTGTGCCAGCTATGGCGCTGTTCTCGGAGCAGGGACGTCGTTTTCAGGAGATGACACGTACCATGGGCAAGAATATCCCGATGCCCGGCAGCGTTCCATCTCTCCTGATTAACGGTTCCAGCCCGATCGTTCAAAAAATTCTTGATCTGCATGCCCGGCAGAAGGCTGAGGATGTCGATTTGCTGGTTGCGCAAGTCTACGACCTGGCTATGTTGACTTGCCGGGCTTTTGATCAAGAGCAGATGGCCCGCTTCCTTGATCGTAGTCATCAACTACTGTCCAGAGTGAATGTTGATTCGACCGAGGAGTAGTTTCCTGGAAGGTAAGTGTCACAAAAAAAGCAGGAGCCGCGTTGCGGTTCCTGCTTTTTTATGCCTGAGTTGTTCATCCTACGGTGGTTACACCTATAACGGTTCAAGATAACCGGCGGTGACGCGTGGTTACAGCAACCGCCGAAATTTAGACTTTGCTTCTCAATTTAGCAAACGTATTTTCCGTCCGCTTGATTGCTTATTCGTTAGGTTGCGTGACGGAAATATGTTGATTCAAATGCAGATCACTCCGCTCGAGTATGTAACGGCACGGCCAGCGAGTAGGACTCTATTCTCCAGAAATGTGCAGAAAAGTGTGCCGCCTCTCGATGAGAGTTGAGTTGCAGTCAAATTATTGTTTGAGAGCTTCTTTGCCCAATAGGGCACTAGCGAACAATGTGCAGACCCGGTGACTGGATCTTCAAATATGCTTGCCTGAGGTGTGAAAAACCGAGAAACAAAATCAACTTCCAGTCCTCTTGATGTAACAGCAATCCCGCCGGGATCGATGTTGATCTGGTCCAAAATGCCCCTGTCCGGATTTAAGTTCTTAATTTCTTCTTCACTCTCAAAGACCAGGATGTAGTCTCGCGATTGCAGCGTCTCAATTGGCTTGGTGTTGAAAGCTTCGAGTATTGGATAAGGTATTTCGCATGGAGCGGGTTCGCGGGATGGAAAGTCAAGACTGATCAGCTTCTCATCAATCCGAACATGCAGCTCTCCGCTTTTGGATAAGAACTTGATTTGCTCTATATCTCTATCGAGATGTCGCGCCAATACGTGCGCTGCCGCAAGAGTTGCGTGCCCGCATAAATCCATCTCGATTTCCGGGGTAAACCAGCGAATTTCATAACCGGAATCGGACCGAGTAAAGAATGCCGTCTCTGCAACAGAATTTTCCATTGCAATCTTCTGCATTAATTCATCTGGTAGCCAGCTATCGAGTGGACAAACGACGGCAGGGTTTCCGCCGAAAAGGTCGTCTGTAAATGCGTCAACGTGGAAAAATGGAATTTGCATTGATATCAACCTGGCAGTCTAACGGTTGTGAAAAGGGGTGGGGTTGCGAACTTGTGTGAACCACACAAGTATTTTCCATCTGTCTTCATTATTGTCAGGCATTTTATTCTTTGTCTAGACTGTCAACTATTATGCTGCCAATTGAAGAAGGCATAGCAATGATTATAAGTCTTTTTATTGCTATTGTTGTCTCTGCTAACAATGGAAGCTTTCCTATAGAAAGCAATACTATCGCAACAACAAACAAGGTAATTAGATAGACGATAATTATTCTTAATACAAACGCTAATTTTCTCTCTTTAATGTTTCCTTGAAATACACTTCCATAAGCAAAAAATGAAAGAAATAAAATAGATATAATTAATATTAAAAATAGATTTTCTAGTGGCAGTGTTTCACTAAGACGCCATGATTCTTCTGAAAAGGATATGGGCACAGCAAGAGCAAAGGCACCGATAACGAGTTGGCTTGCATCTTCTATATTGAAGTTAATTTTCATGTTTTTATCTTTGATGCTGGTTTAAAAAAGTTTGCTTCCGATCTTAGCGCTGGTGGCAGGTGAAACGAAGGTAGCTTCGCCACTTTTTGCTTTAGGATATTGAACCCCAATGACTAATGCTTCAGAAACAACGTCACCCATTTCCTTGGGTTCAAAATTCAACACACCGAGAACGAGTCTGTCTTTAACATCTTCTATCGGATGTTGAGTAAAGCGACCATAGCTTATGCGTTTTCCGTATTTTCCGAAGTCGATAGTCATTTTGTAAGTTGGCTTGTGTGTGCTTGTTTCAAGTTCAGCTTCGATGATTCTACCAACTCTGATATCGAGCCTATCGAATGATTCCTCCAAAGATACAATTGGTTTTAAGTTAGTGGCCATTTTCGAGTCCTTTCAAGTCTTTTTGCATATAACGGATCGGGCCAAGCGGGTTGGAGTTGGTCCTTTTCAAGTGTGCAGAAGCCAGTCCGCATGAGTGTTTGGTCAGCTGGTGTCAAAACTTACCTGCCTCTAGTAAGATTTGTCGCCACTTATAAGTACCATTGTAAAAACAGTGGCAAGCAAGAGTATGTATTTATATTAAATGCTTTAAGCCTTTTTCATTGTTCAGATGATTTTTATAATCCGGTTACAATTATGCCGGAAATAACTGTAATGATACCAAATATCTGAAGCTTATGGACTTTCTCTTTTAAAAATATAATGGCCATCATCATAGTAACTACCGATAAAGCTGATGCGATTGGTGTAATCAAAATTGCATCGCCAATCGTTAATCCAAAATTAACAATTGCGATTGCGCCAGCTTCTATAATACCAATCGACACAATTATTATTTTTGTTTTAGTTGAAGATTTCGTTAAGGAAATCTCTCGTTTTACGAGAAATGAAAAGAGTAGAAAGAGCAAAATAATTCCTAATTTTATAAACAAGGTAGCTTGAAACCTTTACGCGAACCACCGACGTATCACCCGGTCCGCTTGAGTGTATGGTT
>JAGXHM010000006.1 GCA_024636155.1 Deltaproteobacteria bacterium | reverse complement strand
GATGCGCTTTATATGCGTTCACAACGTGGCTACAGCGTATTCTGCTGACCAATAGGGCGACACAAGTGTTTTGTCAATGAACATGAGCGGTCGGAGCGGTCCTAATGTCAGGCTCGAAAATAATTATTCAGGAAGCTCTATATAGTTGCAAATAATTCTTACCTCTTCTTGGAATATTTAAGACACCGTGTGAGAACTTCTTTACGTTGAGAACCAAATTAAACAATGGCCTAGCAGTCTGTCGGACAATCAATAAACTGGCTGCAAATTTGTCTATTTGGTCCATATTTCAGCTCCTTTTCGACCAATAGCTACGGCTATTATTCTCAAATGAGCCAAAATCTGGCCTCAAATAATCAAATTTTCGCTTCAGCCCTGATTGTCCGACAGGTTGCTAGAATATTCACAGAAATAATCAAAAACGGCCTGGCAGAAAATGCCAAGCCGTTAAAAGTAAAAGTAGAGGTCGCTTCACGTTTACTTGTAACTTTTTAACTCGATTCTTCCTGGGAAGAATCTATCTGGTTTATATGCACATCGCGCTGCGGGTAAGGAATGCCGATTTTTTCTTCATCAAAGCGCGTTTTCACGCCGGCATGTAGATCGAAGTAGACACCCCAGTAGTCGGCTGCGTTCACCCAGGGGCGTACAGCGAAGTTTACACTGTTTTCCGCTAACTCCAGCACACCAATCGTTGGTGCAGGATCTTGCAAAATGCGACTGTCGTTAGCAAGAATACTTTCGAGGACCGATTTCACATGACTCAAATCAGCATCGTAGCTGACGCCAATGACCAGGTCGACCCTGCGGGTTGGCTTGGTTGAGTAGTTGATGATGTTGTCGCCGACCAGTTTGCCGTTGGGTACGAAAATCGTTTTATTGTCTCCGGTTCTCAGCTGGGTAGAGAAGATGTTGAGAGTCTCGACCACACCAATGACACCTGCGGCTTCAATCAGGTCTCCCGCCTTGAATTGTTTGAAAATAAGGATCATTACGCCTGCAGCAAAATTGCCCAATGTATCCTTTAGAGCAAGGCCAATGGCCAAACCAGTAACCCCAACGATAGCAACCAGAGACGTGGTCTGAATACCCAATTGGTTCAATGCAGCAATAACCGCAACGGTGACGACGATGGCGTTGACAAGGTTGCTGACAAAACCCGACAAGGCGAGATCTACTTCACGACGTTCCATCAACCCCTTGACCATGCTGGTGATAACTTTTGCTCCCCAGAAGCCGATTGCGATAATAATAATGGCATAGACTATAGTGGCTAGTATTGTTGTAGCCATTGATGCCTCCTGTATCATGTTGACCTACTGATTATCTGAAGTGGTGGATTGACGACTAATTCATATCGTAACGCTTGATTTTTTCAACCAGGGTCGTGCGATTAATATTCAGTAACGAGGCGGCACGAGCCTTGATGTTTGACGATTTATCCATAGCTTGTTTGATGAGTGTCTGCTCTATTTGGGCGATTGCCTCCGCCAGATCCAGCCCTCCTTCAGGGATTTGCAGCGTGGGAAAGAGACTGTTCTCCTGGGCAACGCCGCTAATCTGAGGTGGCAGATCTTGTAAATCAATAATAGTACTGTCTGTCAGGGCAATTGCTCGTTCAATGACATTCTCCATCTCGCGCACATTGCCGGGCCATTTGTAGCCCTCCAGTGCCCTAACGGCATTTTGTGTTATCTCTAGTACCGGGCGGCGCATGTCAGTGCAAATTTTTCTCAGGAAATGCTTAGCGAGTAATGGAATGTCTTCCAGACGATCTCGCAGCGGCGGCAGGTGGATAGGAATGACATTCAACCGATAATAGAGATCCTCGCGAAAATCACCACGATGAACTCTCTCCTCAAGATCTGCATGCGTCGCGGAAATCACGCGAACATCCAACTTTGTGTGGCTTGTTGAACCGACTCGCTCGACTTCTTGTTCCTGCAGTACACGCAACAATTTCATCTGCAGCTGCAGTGGCATGGTGCCTATTTCATCAAGGAAAATAGTTCCCTTGTTGGCCAACTCGAATTTTCCTGGTTTGTCGGCGACAGCTCCTGTGAATGAGCCACGCATATGGCCAAACAGTTCACTTTCAAGTAACTCGGCAGGAATTGCCCCGCAGTTGATGGCAATAAATGGTTTCGTCTTGCGCAAGCCGTTGTAGTGGATAGCTCGTGCTACCAACTCTTTGCCCGTTCCAGACTCGCCAAGAATGAGTACCGTAGAATCGGTAACGAGGATCTTTTCCATGCGGGCAAAAACCGGCTGAATCGCCGGGCTGTTGCCGATAATGTTGTCGAATTTGTATTTTCCACGCAACTGCTGGCGCAGATAAAGGTTCTCCGCAACCAGGCGACTTTTCTCAATCGCTTTGGCGACCAGAACTTTAAGCTTTTCGAAGTTCAATGGTTTTGTGATGTAGTCGAAAGCCCCTTCTTTCATTGCCTTGACGGCTGTTTCCGCAGAAGCGTGACCGGTGATCAGGATGACATTGCAGGGGAGGGAGTTTTCTTTGACGTGCTTAAGGATGTCTATGCCGCTAACGCCAGGCAGGAATAGGTCCGTAACGATGACGTCGTAGCTCTTTTTGGAGAGCAAGCTCAGTGCATCTTCTCCAGCTGCAACAGCTTCTACTTGGTAACCTTCGCGCGCAAAGAGTAGAGTGAGACTTTCGCGGCTACCGGATTCATCATCTATGAACAGAATGCTGGCAGCATTGTTCATGTGGGTAAACTCCATTCTTGCGTCATGAAATTGACATTGAAGGCAAATTACCATGAACATTAGGGGCTTGCAAGGATAATAGCTTTCTTCGCAAAGATGAGTATTCTGAGGTAGTTGAACGGCAATCTCTGACAAAGAGAGCAGGATGATAATTGGCGACAGTCCTTACAGGGAGTCCTCTGGTTATTTTTTTGCATTGCTTTTATAAAAGAATACAAAGCCGATTGTTCTGTAAATTTTAGTCGTATAATCATTATCCGCCTTAACTCCTGCATTACCAAATTCGAATAAAGGTAATTATTATCAATTATTTCAACGGGTTGATAATAGAACGGTTTTTTGCTTGACACATGGGTTCTTGTTTTGCTTAGATTGTCAGCTAGTAAACGGCGTAAGTATTTAGATTCATTGAAAGTTTTTACTTAGACTAAATATTTAATGTGGCTGTAGTTTTTTAGTTTACGTAAACTTGAGCTGCTGTATTTCTTAGGAGAGTAATCGATATGCCAATCAAAAAATTTCGTAAAGTTATGGCCGCCAACCGCGGGGAAATCGCTATCCGGATTTTCCGCGCCTGTACGGAGCTCGGTATCAGCACGGTGGCTATATACTCAGAGGAAGACAAACTCTCTCTGCATCGATATAAGGCCGACGAAGCCTATCTTATCGGCAAAGGCAAAGGGCCTGTTGATGCTTACCTGAGTATTGATGAAATAATTGATCTGGCGCGTAAAAAAGATGTCGATGCGATCCATCCTGGTTACGGTTTCCTCTCTGAAAATGCTGAATTCGCAGAAGCTTGCGAGCGTGCTGGCATTGTTTTTATCGGACCGACGCCTGAAATTCAGCGAAGTGTCGGCGATAAAATCTCCGGGCGTAAGGTGGCTGTTGACGCCGGAGTACCCGTTGTTCCAGGGACAGACGATCCGATCCGCAATGAAGAAGAGGCTTTGATCTTTGCTAAAGTTGCTGGATATCCGGTCATTGTCAAGGCAAGTTCCGGTGGCGGCGGTCGTGGTATGCGTGTTGCCAACAACCAGAAAGAGCTTCTTGATGGGCTCAAGTCTGCGGCTTCCGAGGCCAAGGCAGCTTTTGGTGACGCCACTATTTTTCTCGAAAAATATATTGAAAAGCCTAAGCATGTAGAAGTTCAGATCCTCGGTGACAACTACGGTAATATCGTCCATTTCTACGAGCGGGATTGCTCCATTCAGCGTCGCCACCAGAAGGTGATTGAGATCGCACCGTCGCTCTACCTCAATAACAAGAAGCGCAAAGAGGTCTGCGACTACGCTATCGCTCTTGCTAAACACGTTAACTACCGTAATGCAGGAACCATAGAGTTCCTGATGGATAAAAATGGTGACTTCTACTTTATTGAAGTCAATCCGCGCATTCAGGTTGAACACACGGTCACCGAGTTGGTTACTCTGCGCAACCTGGTGCAGGCGCAGATTCGTATCGCTCAGGGTCATAAACTCTCAGATCCTGAGATTGGTATCAAAAGCCAGAAGGATATTGAGCTTCGGGGCTATGCTATTCAGAGCCGGATTACTACGGAAGACCCGAAGAATAACTTCGCGCCTGATTTTGGCACCATCAAGGCCTATCGAACCGCAGCCGGTTTTGGTGTGCGGCTTGATGCTGCTGCTGGTTATGCTGGTGCAGTGATTACTCCGCACTACGACTCGTTGCTCGTTAAGATCTCCACCTGGGGACTGACTTTTGGTGATGCGTCACGCACCATGCACCGGGCACTTCAGGAGTTTCGTATCCGCGGGGTGAAGACCAATATTGGCTTCCTCGAAAAGGTGATCACTCATCCGGTCTTTCTTGAAGGGAAATGCGATACTTCCTTTCTTGAAGAGTATCCAGAAGTCTTTCAGTTTGCCGTCAAACAAGATCGCGCCAACAAGATTCTCGGCCTCATCGGTCATACCACGGTCAATGGTTATCCAGGCATCAAGCCAGAAAAACGACTCAACTTTCGTGATCTCCGCGAGCCCGAAGTGCCGGAGATTGCATACGGCCAACAGCATCCCCGCGGTACTCGCGATATTCTGCTCGATAAAGGGCCAGAGGGTCTGGCTAATTGGGCACGCAAGAATAAACAGTTGCTGATTACTGATACCACCTGGCGCGATGCCCACCAGTCATTGCTGGCAACACGGGTACGGACCCATGATCTGGACCGCATCGCAGAGGCAACGGCACATCTTGGCGGTGGTCTCTTTTCCCTCGAAATGTGGGGTGGGGCGACCTACGACGTCTCCATGCGATTTTTGACCGAGGATCCCTGGGAACGACTTGAGCGTCTACGCAAGAAGGTGCCGAATATCCTCTTTCAGATGCTGCTGCGCGGTTCCAATGCCGTTGGCTACACCAACTACCCTGACAATGTGGTCCAGGAGTTTACTGCCAAAGCCGCAGAGAGTGGCATCGACGTGTTCCGGATCTTCGATTCGCTGAACTGGACCAAGGGCATGCAGATCGCTATGGAGGCTGTACGTGAGCGGACCAACTCCGTTTGCGAGGCAGCGATGTGTTACACCGGCGACATCCTCGATCCGAAACGGGACAAGTATCCTCTGAAGTACTATGTCGACCTGGCCAAGGAACTGGAAACGATGGGTGCCCATATCCTGGCAATCAAAGATATGGCCGGTCTGCTTAAACCGTTTGCGGCAGAGAAACTGATTAAGACTTTGAAAAACGAAATTGGTATTCCGATCCATCTGCACACCCACGATACTTCAAGCAACGGCGGTTCCATGCTGATGATGGCTGCCCAGGCCGGAGTCGATATCGTCGATGTTGCACTCTCTTCGGTCTCGGGATTGACTGCCCAGCCGAACATGAATGCTCTGCTGGCAACCTTGGAAGGATCGATCTGGGATCCACAACTTGACCAGAAAGGTATGCAGAAGCTGGCCAACTACTGGGAGACCGTCCGTACTTACTATGCTCCGTTTGAATCGGAGCTGCGAAGTGGCACGGCTCAAGTCTATTACCACGAGATTCCTGGTGGTCAATATTCAAACTACAAGCCGCAGGTTGAAGGGTTAGGTCTCGGTCATCGCTGGGAAGAGTGCAAGGAGATGTATCGCAAGGTCAACGATTTGTTCGGTGATATCATCAAGGTGACTCCATCGTCAAAAATCGTCGGTGACATGGCAATGTTCCTGGTGCAGAACAACCTTGAGCCTGAGGATGTTTTCACCAAGGGTGAGGAGCTCGCTTTCCCTCAGGGGGTTGTTGACTTTTTCAAGGGCATGATTGGCCAGCCAGTCGGTGGTTTCCCGCCGGAGCTGCAAAAAATTATCCTAAAGGGCGAGCGGCCACTCACCTGTCGTCCTGGAGAACTTCTGGAGCCGGTTGATTTTGTCGCCAAGAAAGAGGAATTACAGACCAAACTCGGACACAACGTCAGCGATCGCGATGTCCTCTCTGCTGTGCTCTATCCGGGTGTGTTCGAAGAGTACGATCGTTTCCGGCAGGAATACAGTGACACCTCCTTCCTGCCGACCCCGGTCTTCTTCTACGGCTTGGATGTCGGTGACGAAGTCAGTATTGATATCGAAGCAGGCAAGACTCTAATTATCAAGCTGAACGCTGTGGGTCGCGTTCATGACGATGGTACCCGCAATATCTACTTTGAACTGAACGGTGAACCGCGTGTCGTTTCAGTCCTGGACACTTCGGTAGAGACCGATGTGGTCAGCCACGAGAAAGCTGAACCCGCTAATGTCAAACATGTGGGTGCTCCGATGTCGGGTAAAGTTTTTAAAGTATTGGCAATTGTCGGCGAGAAAATTTCTGCTGGCGATACTTTGCTGACCACCGAAGCGATGAAGATGGAGACCAACGTTAAGGCTAAGGTTGACGGCGTGGTTGCCGAAATTCGTTTTGGTGAAGGTGATAAGATTGACCAGGGCGATCTTTTGGTTATTCTTGAGTAAGTTGTTCTTGTCTGAATGATGATGAGGGGAGTTTGCAGAATTTCTGTACTTCCCTCATTTGAGAAAAAATGATATTTCTTGAGAGCGTTGGCTTAAAATCATCTTGATGCAGGGATGGAACTATGTCGATAAATTGGCTCTTGCTGGGTGGACACCAGACGCAGAAACGTGAAGTTATCGTTGATCGGGACCCACAAAAGGGCGAAGTGATTACCGAGTGCTACTGTCTGAATGGACATACGATTCTGACGGATAAAACGCAGTTTCATGGCCACCCAGGCCTCACTCTCAAGTTAAGAAACAAAACAAGTGAAGGGCTGCTGGTCATCAGTCCGATTATCGGTGATCGAAGCCGGACCTTTATCGACTTTGAAAAACAGGTCGGTGAAGTGGTCGACATCTGTTGCCCAACGTGTTCCGAACCTTTCCCGATCTATAATGTTTGTCCCTGCGGCGCTCACCTGATTGCTCTCTTCACTTCCCAGAATGCTCATTTTTCGCAGTGTATCGGTATTTGTCAGAGACTCGGTTGCCTGCACTCGGAATTGCTGAGTGAGAGGGACTTGCGTCTTTACAGTCGGCAGGATTATCTCTAATTCAAGTATATTTGGTATCGACGAGCTTGCATCCTGCATTGACAACCGGCGTTGATTTAATCCTTATCAACTTTCCCCCCCCTGTTATCATAGTATTGAACGTGGGTTAAGAACTTCTCCAATTAAGAAGTTTTCCAATCGATTAAGTCTTGACGCATTAATAGCTATCCTTTATAAAGATATACCATTGTTTTAATCTAGAATCTGGTTCGTGCCGTTGGCGAATACAGGTTAAACAACATGTTGATTTTTAAAAAGGAGTAATTGTATGCGCAAAACGGTAATCAAAAAGCTTGTTATGGTGGCTCTTTTGAGCATGATTATGCCCGCAACCGGTTTTGCCGCGGACACGATCAAAATTGGTATAGCAGGTCCTCACACGGGTGACCTGGCTGCTTACGGTATTCCAACCAAGGAAGCCGCTGAGATGGTTGCTGCACAAGTGAATGCTGCTGGTGGTGTGCTTGGCATGCAGGTGGAAGTATTGCCGATGGACGATCAGTGCAAGCCAGAGATTGCTACCAACGCTGCGATGAAGCTGGTCTCCGAGGGTGTCGACGTGGTCATTGGTCATGTTTGTTCCGGTGCAACCAAAGCCGCTATGGGTATTTACAAAGAAGCCAATATCATTGCTGTTTCTCCTTCAGCAACCAATCCTCCTCTGACCCAGAGTGGTGAATATCCCAACTTCTACCGCACGATTGCTCCTGATGATGATCAAGGCAAACTCGCTGCAACCTTTGCGACAGACAAACTTGGTGCCAAGAAGATTGCTATCCTTCATGATAAAGGCGATTATGGTAAAGGTTTTGCCGATTTCTCCAAGCAGTTTGTAGAAGCTGGCGGCAAGGCTAAAGTCGTACTTTTCGAAGGTGTTACACCTGGTGCCATGGATTACTCCGCGGTGATTTCGAAAGTCCGCAGAGAAGGCGCCGATGCAGTTATCTTTGGCGGCTACCATCCAGAAGCCTCCAAGCTGGTCGCCCAGATGAACAGTAAACGTATGGACATTCCTTTCATTGGTCCTGACGGTGTCATGGGTAACGGTTTCCTCGATATCGCTGGCAAAGACGCTGAAGGCGTTTACGCAACCGGTCCGAAGGACGTTTCTGCTCTTGCCGCCAATCAGAAGGCCAGGGCAAATTACACCAGCAAATACGGTAAAGAGGCAGGCACTTTCTTCGATCAGGGTTATGCCGCTATGCAGGCCATCCTGAATGCCATCGAAGTTTCCGGTGGTACCGACTATGCTGGCCTGGAAAAAGCTCTTAAGAGCTCTTATGTTGAAACTGCAGTTGGTAAGATCAAGTTTGATGCTAAAGGTGATGCCGAAGGCGTTGGCTTCTCCGTCTATCAAGTACAGGGTGGTCAATTCGTCGAGCTGAAGTAATCGGCAGAGCGTGAAGTTGTTAAAATGGGGGGCAAGCTTAGCTTGTCCCCCTGTTTTTTGTGTTATAACTAAGCAACAAGAAGTAACAAGCAAAAACAATCGGGTCGTCGGTTGTAATCTCACCTTTAAGGACTGTGGAAATCATCGATGGAATATTTTCTTGAACTCTCCTGTAGCGGTTTGGTCCGAGCCAGTATTTACGCCCTGATCGCACTGGGTTACACGATGGTATACGGCATCATCCAGCTGATAAATTTCGCCCATGGTGAAATCTATATGATTGGTGCCTTTGTTGCCCTGATCGTTTCCGGGGTGCTGACGATCTATGGCTTTTCCGGGTTCTCCATTCTTGTCCTGGCGGGTTTGATTGCGGTGATCTACGCGGCAGCCTACGGCTATACCCTGGAAAAAATCGCATATCGTCCCTTGCGAAACGCGCCTCGCCTCTCGCCTCTGATCAGTGCGATCGGTATGTCGCTGTTCCTGCAGAATTATGTTCTTCTGGCACAAACACCAGATTTCCTGCCGTTTCCAGCGCTCATTCCTGATTTCGCTTTTATGGAGCCGATTGCGCATATCATGGGTTCGCCTGAACTGGTCATTCTTGTGACGAGTGCCATCAGTATGGTGGCCTTGACCGTGTTGATTAAATATACCCGCATAGGCAAAGCAATGCGGGCGACCCAGCAGGATATGACCATGGCTCGCCTGGTCGGAGTTAATGTTGATAATGTCATTTCAATGACATTTATTATCGGCTCGGTACTGGCGGCAATCGGTGGTGTCCTGGTTGGTTCTTACATTGGTCAGATCAATTTCTATATCGGTTTTATGGCGGGCGTAAAAGCCTTTACTGCTGCGGTGCTTGGCGGTATTGGTAATATCCCTGGGGCAGTTCTTGGTGCACTGGTTCTGGGCCTTACCGAGGCGTACGCCGCTGGCTATATCTCAAGTGCCTACGAAGATGTATTTGCTTTTGGTGTTCTGGTGCTAATCCTGATATTGCGACCTTCCGGACTGCTTGGTAAAGCTGTCAAACTGAAGGTCTGATACTAAAAAGATGGTGTGAATACAATGGTTGATAATGTTAAGCAATCTGTCCTGGTTGCCCTCTGGTTTGTGTTCCTGACCTTCCCATTGATGGTGGTCAAGGTTAATACTCTCAACAATATTGTTGAGTGGCGCTGGATGAATATGCTGTGGGTTGCTATTGGCGCCTTTGTCTTGTCTATCGTATGGCGCTGGGCAATGGCGCGGCGGCAACTCAAGAATAAAAAGGCCGAAATCGGAGAAGAAGAGTTAACCCAGGCTGGTCTTTGGCAGAGGTCGACGGAAGACCCGAAAATCTTCAAGCCGGTTCTGACTGTGATTGCTCTAGTGACCCTGGTCTTCCCTTTGGTCGTCGACATCTACCAGACCAATATCATGGTTCTGGCTCTGATTTTCGTTGTCCTAGGTCTTGGACTCAACGTCACCGTTGGTCTCGCTGGCTTGCTGGACCTCGGTTATGTCGCATTCTTCGCTGTTGGTGCTTACACGTATGGCGTCTTGAACAGTTTCTTTGGTTTTGGTTTCTGGATAAGTCTGCCGATCGGTGGCTTGATGGGTGCTTTGTTTGGCATCGCACTTGGATTTCCTATCTTGCGTCTGCGTGGAGACTACCTGGCAATTGTAACCCTGGGCTTTGGTTCCATTGCCAAAATTGTGATCGAGAACTGGGAAGAGGTTTTCAACGGCGCCAAAGGGATCGCTAATATCCCACGGCCGGGGTTCTTTGGCGCAGAGATGAGTATTACCTCGGCAACGGTCTACACCTATTACCTGATGATCTTGATGGTCGTATTTGCCATCTTCATTACCAATCGACTCAAGGACTCACGTATCGGACGTGCCTGGATGGCCTTGCGTGAGGATGAAATTGCCTGTGTTGCCATGGGCGTTGATATGGCAAGGACCAAGTTGGGTGCCTATGCTTTTGGGGCTTTCTGGGCTGGCCTGGCCGGCGTTATTTTTGCGGCGCGCAATACTTATATCAATCCGAACAGTTTCACCTTTATGGAATCAGCGATAGTGCTTTCTATCGTTGTCATGGGTGGCATGGGTTCGATTGTTGGCGTTATTATTGCTGCCCTGGTGCTGATCCTGACGCCTGAATACTTAAGAGCCTTCGCTGAGTACCGGATGCTGATGTTCGGTGCTGTGATGGTGCTGATGATGATCTTCCGTCCTGAAGGATTGATCGCTAACGTGCGCCGTAAATATGCCGGTCGCAAGGTGGTGACGGAGGATGCCAATGTCTGAGATGAAGGATAAACTACTTGAAGTCAATGGCTTGACCATGGATTTCGGTGGTCTGCGTGCTGTCGACACCGTTTCGCTGAATGTCTGCGCTGGTGAGATCGTTGCTTTGATTGGTCCTAACGGGGCAGGCAAGACGACATTTTTCAATTGCGTGACCGGAATTTATAAGCCGACCAAGGGCGATGTTCTGGTTCATCCTCCCGAAAAGAAAACCCAAAAGATAAACGGTTTCAAGTCGAACCGAGTGACTACCATTGGAATGGCCAGAACTTTTCAGAACATTCGCCTCTTCCAGAACATGACGGTACTTGAAAACGTTATGATTGGTCGGCATTGTCGGACGACAACCAGTATTTTGGGGGCTGTTTTGCGTGGTAGCAAAACGATGCGTCAGGAGCGGGAGACTGTCGAAAAAAGTTATGATCTGTTAGAAAAGGTCGGCCTGGTCAAAGATGCTGATGAGTTCGCCAAAAATCTCCCTTACGGTGCTCAGCGTCGTCTCGAAATTGCACGTGCCATGGCAACGGATCCGTTTCTGCTTTTGCTTGATGAACCGGCTGCTGGCATGAATCCTCAGGAGACCAAGGATCTGGATGAACTGATTGTTCGTATTCGCGATATGGAAAAGATTTCGATTCTGTTGATCGAACACGACATGAAGCTGGTTATGAATATTTCGGACCGAATCTACGTTATGGAATATGGCAAGGAGATTGCCCAGGGAGCCCCTATGGATATCCGTAATAACCCGAAGGTCATTGAGGCTTATCTTGGGGAGGAATCTGATGCTTGAACTGCGTAACGTCGATACCTATTACGGTAATATCCAGGCTCTGAAAAGAATCTCCATTGAGATCAATGAGGGCGAAATTGTCACCCTGATTGGTGCTAACGGAGCCGGTAAGAGTACAACCCTGATGACGATCTGCGGTGTTACCCCGCCGCGTAACGGTGAGATCTTTTTCAAGGGCACGCCAATCCACAAAATGCCAACAGACCAGATTGTGGCTTTGGGACTCGTTCAAGTCCCCGAGGGGCGTCGGATTTTCCCCGGCATGACGGTTCTGGAAAATCTCGAAATGGGAACTTTTCTGCGTCGTGACAAGAGCGAAATCCAGAAAGACATTGATTACGTCTTTGACATTTTTCCGATCCTTGCCCAGCGTCGTTCTCAACTAGGTGGAACCTTAAGCGGTGGTGAGCAGCAGATGCTGGCAATTTCTCGGGCCTTGATGGCACGTCCGCGCGTGTTGTTGCTTGATGAGCCCTCCTTGGGGTTGGCGCCATTGATTATCAAGCAGATTTTCGAAATCATTAAGAAAATCAATCAAGAACAGAAAGTAACAGTCTTCCTGGTTGAACAGAATGCTAATCAGGCGCTGAAGTTGGCTGATCGTGGGTATGTCATGGAGAATGGTCGAATTACTCTGACGGATACTGCGGATAACCTGCTCGACAATGAACAGGTCAAAGAGGCCTACCTGGGGCTATAGCGCAAAACTTAACGAAGCAGTTGACTCTTATATCGTGCGGGAGAGGGTGATGATCATCCTCTCCCGTTTTTTTACAAGGGCTTTATTTGTTGGGGCCGTCGAGAATGTCCAAGAGGAAATCGATGAATCCTTCGGCGAGTCCTTCAACATCAACACCAAAGAAGAATTTCGCAACAGCCATGCCTAGAATGAAGACACACAATGGTAAAATTATTTTTTTCATGAGTTCTCCCCCCTCATATCTTAGCGTAAAGTTTCAGCTTTGCCAGTTCCTATCGCCAGATTAGCGGTCTGAACGAATAAAAATATGCATAAGTAAATGAAAAAAAATATATATAGGTATAATAAAAAAAAGATATGTATAACTAGATATAACTACGTATAAATAAATACTATGAAACTGTTCAAAGATGAAGGAATTGGGGCATTGTTGTCCAGAATTGTCTGACATGTTCAAAAGTATGAGAACTGACGTAAAAGCAATGTGTTCCACCCGATTGGAAAGCATTTGACAAAGCGGGACTGCCTTTTTATAGTGACATCCGATTAAGCCTAACTTAACGGATAAATAGTCAATTGAGACTGAGATAAAGGAGAGAAGTGATGGGTAAATCTTTCAAGATAGCAGTATTGTCTGGCGATGGTATCGGCCCGGAAGTCATGGCCGAAGCATTGAAGATTCTGGATGCGATTCAGGATAAGTACAGCGTGGTCTTTGAACGCACTTTTGCCAATGTCGGTGGCATCGCTATTGACGTCGATGGCAAGGCGCTTCCTGAGCAGACTGTTGCAACTTGTAAAGCTTCGGACGCTATCCTGTTTGGCTCGGTCGGAGGCCCCAAATGGGAAACTTTGCCACCTGATGAGCAACCGGAGCGAGGCGCGTTACTGCCACTACGTAAAATTTTTGGGCTTTTCTGTAACCTGCGTCCGGCGATCATTTTCCCGGCGTTGACCAGTGCTTCCAGCCTGAAAGAAGAGGTCATCGACGGTGGCTTCAACCTGCTGGTCGTGCGTGAGCTGACCGGCGGTATCTATTTTGCCGAGCCCAAGGGGATCACAGGCGAGGGTAGCGAGCGTACCGGTTTTGATACCATGAAGTATTCCGATGCCGAAGTAGAACGCATCAGCCATGTCGCCTTTCAGACAGCTCGCAAGCGCAGCAGCAAGGTCTGTTCAATTGATAAAGCAAATGTTCTCTCTACCTCGGTACTCTGGCGCGAAGTTGTCGAAAGGGTTGCCAAAGGATATCCTGATGTCGAGCTCACTCACATGTATGTTGATAATGCCGCGATGCAACTGGTACGCTGGCCGAAACAATTTGATGTCATGCTCTGTGGCAACATGTTTGGTGATATCATCTCTGATGAAGCAGCGATGTTGACCGGCTCTCTCGGCATGCTGCCTTCTGCTTCTCTCGCCGAAGGTACGTTTGGTATGTACGAGCCGTCAGGTGGCAGTGCTCCTGATATTGCAGGGCAGGGGATTGCTAACCCGATTGCTCAGATCTTGTCAGCATCAATGATGCTGCGTTATTCTTTTGGTATGATCGAAGCCGCAGATGCTGTCGATGCTGCGGTAGAGAAAACTCTCAATCAAGGTTTCCGTACCGGAGATATCTTCCAGGGTCTGGACGGCGAGCGAAAAGTTAATACCGTCGCCATGGGTGATGCTATTATCGCGAACTTATAATCATACAAAGGTCAACCATCAAGACTCAAAGAGACGAAGAAAGAATTTAGTCTTGAGTCTTATATGAAAAGCTCAAAGAGTAAAATCTGGATGATGATTTGATGTTTCAAAAAAGTGTTCCTGGTGCCTTTGTGGCATGGTGGCTTTTGTAACGGTTGCTTGGTTGTATGACTAACAGAGAAAAGGAAAAAGCAAATGAAAGTTGGTATCGTCGGTTGGCGCGGAATGGTTGGGTCAGTCCTCATGCAGCGTATGCAGGAAGAAAATGATCTGGATGGTATAACCCCGGTATTTTTCTCCACCTCACAGGCAGGTCAGGAAGCCCCGTTGGGGGCTGGTGCCCTCAAAAGTGCTGATGACATTGCAGAGCTGAGTAAGCTTGACGTGGTGATTACTTGCCAGGGCGGCGATTACACCAAGGCGGTCCATCCGGAACTACGCAAAACGGGTTGGAACGGTTATTGGATCGATGCTGCCAGTTCACTGCGCATGGAGCCTGATGCAGTCATCATCCTCGACCCTGTTAATCGTACCGTTATTGATAAGGCCCTGGCGAATGGTGTCAAAGATTTTATTGGTGGCAACTGTACGGTCAGCCTGATGCTGATGGCCATTGGTGGTCTGTTTCGCGCTGGTCTGGTCGAGTGGGTTTCCTCCATGACCTATCAGGCGGCTTCAGGTGCCGGTGCACCGAATATGCGTGAATTACTCAGCCAGATGGGAACTCTCGAGGGTTCGGTTGCAACTCTTTTGAACAATCCGTCATCCGCCATTCTCGATATTGATCGCAAGGTCACTGAAACCTTGCGTAGTGCTGAAATGCCAAGCAAAGAGTTCGGATATCCTCTCGCTGGCAGTTTGCTGCCCTGGATTGATCGTGAAGTCGAAGATGGTCAAAGCCGCGAAGAATGGAAGGGTTATGCTGAGACAAACAAGATCCTCGGCAATTCAGATCCGATCCCTGTTGATGGTCTCTGTGTTCGTATCGGCTCCATGCGCTGCCACAGTCAGGCGCTGACGATTCGTTTGAACAAGGATTTGCCGATCGAAGAGATCGAAGCGTTGATCAACAATGATAACGAATGGGTCAAGTTGGTTGCTAACACCAAGGCCGACTCTCTCAATGAGCTGACGCCCACAGCGGTTTCAGGAACACTCGCTGTTCCCGTAGGTCGGGTTCGTAAAATGAGGATGGGCCCGCAGTATATTTCCGCCTTTACATGCGGTGATCAACTGCTTTGGGGCGCTGCAGAGCCTTTGCGGCGTATGCTACGGATTCTTAAAGATCAGCCGTGAATGTTCTGCGCTCAGGATACTTATGGTTTTGTTGAATATTCATGATGAAATACGGGGGGCCATTTTGGACCCCCGTATTGTTTAAAGTAAAAAACAAAATGCCAAACATTTTTAAGAGGTAGTTCCAAAAAATTAAGGCTCAGCTATTGATAACCACTGCTAAAAATGGGCTTTATCGGCCAGAACAAACATTTCTGCACAGGCTTGATCCTCGTGTGAAGGTTTTGTCTTGTCTACTGCTGGTGATACTTGCTTTTGCTGCAACCGGCTGGGCACAACTCTTCGCTTTGATTGCCTCTGTTTCGGTTGCCTTCTGGCTGATCCCGTCGTTGACTGGTTCGGCTTGGCGTTTCTGTTGGACGCTGCGCTGGCTTTTACTCTTCACTCTGCTGATGCATGTCTTGTTCTCTTCCGGACGAACCTTGTGGGGGTTCAGTTCGCTCTCTCTTGATGGTCTCTTGATGGGTTCATTCGTATGCTTGCAGATTCTCCTGGCGGTTGTCCTTTCTGCACTTCTGGCCATGACTACATCGACAACATGTCTGGCCAGTACCTTCGGCTGGTTTGTGCAGCCATTGCAGTGGCTGGGCTGTCGGACAGAGGAGTGGCAGAAGCTGTTACTGCTGACGATGGATTTCATCCCAATTGTTCAGCAGGAAATTTGTGTTACCACGGCGTCTGATGGCGAAATTCCTGCTGAGGGCTCTCAGCCAATTCAGAAGAGTCGCTGGGCAGCGTGGACGCAGAAGTTGCTAGGCTTGCTGGCACGCCTGGTCGATCGGGGTGATACAGTCGCCCATCGTATGGCAGCGAATGGAGACGTTTTTCTTCTCCCCACAGGATTGTCACCGCTATTGCCGTTATCTCTTCTTGATCGGATCTTTCTCTTGGTGAGCACATTGATGGTGATCATTTACTGTTTGGCAGGCTGAATGTTATGCGCACAATACTCCTGATTGTCGAATATGAGGGGACCGCTTATGCTGGCTGGCAATCCCAAATCAACGGACTGGCTGTACAGGACGTGGTTGAATCGGCATTGACGCAAATTCTCAAAGAAAAAGTCCGTATTCACTCCTCCGGGCGAACCGACGCAGGTGTTCACGCTCGAAGCATGCCTGCTCATTTCCGAACAGAAAGTAACATCCCTCTGTCAGCCTTTCGTGAAGGGGCCAATTGTTTTCTGCCCAACGATGTGGTTATAAGAGAAGTTCGTGAAATGCCAGAGAACTTCCATGCGCGATATTCAGCCAAAGGGAAATGGTATCGCTATACGATTTATACGGGTGATATGCGTTCACCCCTTTCCTCACGTACAGCCTGGCATCTGCGTGGCAGCCTGGATCTGGATTTACTACGTTCTGCGGCGGAGCTTTTGATCGGGAAGCACGACTTTCACGTCTTTCGTACTTCCGGTTGCGTTGCCCAGACGAGTATCCGTGATATTTATCAGGTCGATATTACCGCTGATTGCGATCTCATTTATGTCGATGTTAAAGGCTCGGGGTTTTTGCGGAACATGGTTCGAATGATGGTCGGGACGCTGGTTGAAGTCGGGCAGGGTAAACGGCCAGCAGAAGATCTGCAAAAGCTCTTGCTCGGTGAAGAAGGAGTGATTTGTGGGCCAACGGCTCCAGCGCACGGTTTGTGTCTGCAGGAGGTTTGGTATTAACTTTAATCCACTTCGATTCTCCTTGACTAGCCCGGCGCCCTGAACTAAAGATAGCGGTTAAATTATTTCATCCTCTGACCACCAAAATGGAGGTATCGGCAATGCTCGATTCCGAGATCCGCGAAGGCTTGACCTTCGATGATGTTCTGCTTCTCCCCGCCCATTCCCAAGTACTGCCGCGCGATGTTGACCTGACCACCTATTTGACTCCCCAGATAAAATTAAACATACCTTTGCTCTCTGCTGCAATGGACACTGTTACCGAAGCGCGTACAGCCATTACTATGGCTCGTGAGGGTGGCATTGGTATCGTTCATAAGAATATGTCTCCGACTGCACAGGCTCTGGAAGTCGATCAGGTCAAAAAGTCTGAAAGCGGCATGATTGTCGACCCGATCACCATGGATCCCGACCAGAAAATTTACGAAGCCTTGGAGTTGATGGAAAAATATCGTATCTCTGGTGTTCCGATCACCAAAAATGGTCATCTGGTTGGTATCCTTACCAACCGTGACCTGCGTTTCGAAACGCAGCTCGATCAGCCGATATCGAATGTTATGACCAAAGACAAATTGGTCACTGTTCCTCCTGGCACGACCCTTGAGGAGGCTAAAAAACATCTTCACGAGCACCGCATCGAGAAATTGCTTGTTGTTGATCATAACTATGAACTGCAAGGCCTGATCACGATCAAGGATATTGAGAAGGTCCGCAAATACCCTAACGCCTGTAAAGATGATATGGGGCGGCTTCGGGTTGGTGCCGCTGTAGGTGTTGGCGATGACTTTGAAGAGCGCCTGAGCTTGTTGGTTATGAAAGGTGTCGATGCAATTATTATCGACACAGCTCACGGTCATTCCCAGTCGGTTATTGATGCCGTTGCCGAGGCACGTCGCAACTATCCTGAACTTTCTTTGGTCGCCGGTAACATTGCAACGGCTAGCGCTGCCGAGGCTTTGATTAAGGCTGGCGCAAACGCCGTCAAGGTTGGCATCGGCCCCGGCTCTATCTGTACGACTCGCGTCGTTGCCGGTGTTGGTGTTCCACAAATTACAGCTATTGCTGATGTTTCAAAAATCACCCGTAAGTTTGGCGTACCCTTGATCGCTGATGGTGGCATCAAATATTCCGGTGAATTACCGAAAGCAATTGCTGCAGGTGCCGATACCATCATGATCGGCTCGCTCTTCGCCGGAACTGATGAATCTCCTGGTGAGACGATTCTTTTCCAGGGTCGTACTTACAAAACTTATCGAGGCATGGGTAGTATCGGTGCCATGAAGCAAGGCAGCAAAGACCGTTATTTTCAAGCTGGCGCAGAAGACGTCAAACTTGTCCCTGAAGGGATTGAAGGTCGTGTGCCATTCCGTGGTCCGCTCTCTGAAAATATCCACCAGTTAATGGGAGGTCTGCGTTCCGGTATGGGTTACACTGGCTGTAAAACCATCAAGGAATTGCAGGAGAATGGCCATTTTCTGCGCATTACAAACGCTGGTCTGCGTGAGTCACATGTTCATGACGTTAACATTACTCACGAAGCGCCTAACTATCGGATTGAGAAAAACTGATAGCTGACAAGTGAAGTGTGAAAAGTAAAAAGTAAAAAGTAAAAAGTAAAAAGTAAAAAGTAAAAAGTAAAAAGGGAAAAGAATAAGGTGAGGGGATATGCGGTTTTTCTTTCACCTTTCATCTTTCACCAAAGGTTTCCATGACTGACATACATTCTGAAAAAATCCTGATTCTCGATTTCGGGTCCCAATACACCCAGTTAATTGCCCGGCGGGTACGTGAGGCGCATGTCTATTGCGAACTCCATCCCTTCGACATGAGTCTGGATAAGATAAAAGCGTTTAATGCCACAGGGATTATTCTCTCCGGTGGACCGAAATCAGTTTATGAAGAAGGGGCTCCGGCAATCGAGGAAGAGCTCTTCGAACTCGGCGTGCCGGTGCTTGGCATCTGTTACGGTATGCAGTTGATGTGTCACCACTTCGGCGGCGAGGTTGTCCCGGCGGGTAAGCGCGAATATGGTCATGCTGATTTGATTGCCAAGAATAACCCTGGCCCTCTCTTCAACGGTTTCTTCGTTGATGGTCGTAGCCCGGTCTGGATGAGTCACGGCGATCACGTTGAGATTCAGCCGCAAGGTTTTGAAGAAATCGCTGTGACTGAAAATGCTCCAGTTTGCGGCATTCAGAATGTTGAGCGTAAGCTTTACGGGGTGCAGTTCCATCCCGAAGTCAACCATACGCCACGCGGTGAAATGCTGCTCAACACCTTCGTGCGCAATATCTGTGGCTGCACCGGTACCTGGACACCGGGGCAAATTATCGAAGACGCGATCACACGGATTCGTGAGCAAGTCGGTGAAGAAGAAGTCATCCTCGGTCTTTCCGGTGGTGTTGATTCTTCAGTTGCTGCGGCACTCATTCATCGTGCCATCGGTGATCAACTGACCTGTGTGTTTGTCGACAACGGCTTGTTGCGTCTTGGTGAAGGCGATCAGGTCATGACCACCTTCGCCGAGAGCCTCGGCGTCAAGGTCATCCGCGTTGATGCTGAAGAGCGTTTCCTCACCAAGCTGGCGGGGGAGAACGATCCTGAGAAGAAGCGCAAGATTATCGGTAACCTCTTTGTTGACATCTTCGAGGAAGAATCAAAGCATCTGGAGAATGCCAAATGGTTGGCTCAGGGCACGATCTATCCTGATGTTATCGAATCGGCTGGCGGTAAAACCGGCAAGGCGCATAACATCAAGAGTCATCATAATGTTGGTGGCTTGCCCGATTATATGACGCTCAAGCTGCTTGAGCCTTTGCGTGAGCTGTTTAAAGATGAAATTCGTGCCATTGGTGAGGAACTTGGTTTGCCGCACCGTATGGTCTGGCGTCATCCATTCCCGGGGCCTGGTCTCGGTGTGCGTATCCTTGGCGAAGTCAAAAAAGAATATTGCGATATTCTCCGTCAGGCTGATGCGATTTATATCGAAGAGCTCTATCAGAGTGGCCACTACGACAAGATCAGCCAAGCCTTCGCGGTCTTTCTGCCGGTCAAGAGTGTTGGGGTTATGGGCGACGGCCGTACTTATGAATACGTGATTGCACTACGTGCGGTTGAAACCAAGGATTTCATGACCGCTGGCTGGTATCCGATGCCCTATGCTGATCTGGCGCGCATCAGTAATCGCATTATTAACGAGGTGCGTGGTATTAACCGTGTTACTTACGATATATCGAGTAAACCTCCGGCTACGATAGAGTGGGAATGAAGCCGTAACGCGTGGCGCGTTGCGAAAAAACACTGTTAAGACGAGCGGGGACGGAATTTAATTCTGTCTCCGTTTTTTTAGTTTATCTCTCTGAGTGGGGGGAGCTTTTGTGAATGAGGTGCACTTTTTGTGAAACAGGTTGGCCCAAAAGCACGGTAACATATGTGGCATTGAAGATCTGACAGCGTTAGGTGACCGGAACTTAATCGAATTTTCTGCCTGTTGTGCAAATTTATTTGTAATTGTTAATTCACATAGGTTAAGGTTTGAAGGGGGCAGGAATTGTTATCATGGGTCTCTCCGTCTGGGTCGTAATGTCAGGGCTGACGTTGATCGGTGTGGTTGCCGGTTTTCTGATGCACCGTTCCGACTTTTGCATGGCCGGGGCCTTTCGCGACCTCTTCCTGTTCAGAAGCTACCGTCTGATCCGGCCGATTGTTCTCCTCGTCTGTTTGAGCGCGCTGCTCTTTGAACTCTGCCGCCTCACGGGTATTCTGCCGATCTACCCTTTCCCCTGGTTTAATCCGCCCGCCGGAATCAACCTCTTTGGTGGCATGGTGTTTGGTCTCGGTATGGTCATGGCTGGCGGCTGTGTTGTCGGTGTTCTTTACAAGATGGGGGCTGGCAGTCTTCTGGCTTTGGTCGCTTTTCTCGGTTTGCTGGCTGGCAGCGCCCTCTACGCAGAAATCCACAACTGGTGGGTGCCACTGTCCAGATTGACGGTTTTTCCTACGCGAGCCGTTACCTTGCCGCAATGGATCGGTGGCTCACCGACAGTCTTGGTCTTCGTGTGCGCAGCAATCGGCGGGTTTTTCTGTTGGCGGTGGAAGCGTGACGGACACTGGACTAATCGGAATCCAGCTGAAGGTTTCATCCCTTTGTGGTTTACCGCCATTGGTCTTGCACTATTGAGTGTTCTGACGGTTCTGCTGTGCGGCGTACCTATGGGTGTGACGACGTCCTACGCTAAGGGTGCTGCCCTTCTGGAATCCTGGCTAGTACCTGAACATCAGGCAACTCTGACTTATTTTACGGCCACACCGCTGCAAAGTGTTTTGCCGCTCGATGGAATCTTGCGGAGTGGTGGATCCGGGCCACATTTCGATGTCGTGGCGATCGTTCAGGTACCATTGATACTCGGCATTATTTGTGGCTCCTGGTTGTCGGCACAGTTGCTTAATGAATTCAAGATCGTCTGGAAAGTGCCATTCAATCAGGTCGCCATGGTCTTTACAGGCGGCGTCATCATGGCTCTCGGCTCGCGCATGTCACCGGGGTGCAATATCTGGCACCTGTGGGGAGGGCTGCCGCTGCTGACTATGCAGAGTCTGCTCTTTGTCATCGGCTTGCTCCCCGGAGCATGGCTAGGTGGAAAAATTCTGCAACATGTCCTGCTTTCTGCCGCACCGTTGAAAAGGTTGAATTCATGAAGACAATAGAAATCGACATCCGCGGGCAGATCTGCCCGTCGTGCCTGCTGTTGGTGCTGCGCGAAGTTAACCAGCGGCATCGTGAACTTATGGATGGCAACCTCTGTCTGGTGATCCTGACGGATAATCGTGCCGCGACCGGCACCATCCCGGACGCTGTCAACAACATGGGGATTGCCGCCGCAGTCGAGAAACTTGCAGGCTACTACCGGATCATTATTCAGGGGCAGCATGACTGATTTAAAGAGAGAAGCGAGAATGATGCAGCCCTGCGGTGATGCCCTTGTCGAAAGAACCGGGGAACAAAGCGAACTCGATCTGCTGCGCGCTGAGAATGCCCGACTGGTTGAGGCCAACCACGAAGCTTTTAACTATATCCGCTGTAAGGTCGACTCTCTGCTCGGCGTCATCGGCACGAGAGGGCTGGATCCAGGAGAGCTGGATGACCACAGCCTGATCGAATTTGATCCGATCGGTATTGTTGCCCTGACTTTTCAGCATATTCTGGAAAACTTGCAGGAGACCAATCAGAAACTGCAATTTGCCCATGACGAAATCCAGACGGTTTTTGAAACGGTTGGTGCCGGAATCATGGTCCTTGATCCTCAAGGCAAGCTGATTTCGTATAACCAGAAGATCCGCGACTTGATGCTGGGCGATGGGATCGACATTCACGGCAAGATGTGCAGGGATCATGTCTGCGGTAAAAATTCCGATGACAGCAGGTGTGCTTTTGCGTCGGTTATGGAAAACCGCCGCGAGCAACGTTTTACGGATTGGAACTTCAACGATCGCAGCTTCGATGTCATCGGTCGTCCCATGTTTGACGAAGTCGGCAAAATAACCCATGTTATCCTGGCCTATCACGATGTTACGGCACGCCGGGATGCACGGAGCGCCTTGCTGGCCGCTCTTGAGGAAACCAAGGAAACCAATGCCAAGATCAACGGCATATTGCGCTCAGCTGCCGATGGCATTCTGGTGACAGACGCTGGTGGTGATGTGGTTTTGATCAATCGACGGGCTGAGGAGTTGCTCGAACTCCCCTTGGTCGAACCGGATTCTACCCCGAGAATTGAACGGATTCGTCACGCCGGACTTGTCAACTTGCTGCGCCAGGCGCCGCAAAGAGGTCAGGAGACGTTCAGCGAAGACCTTAACTTTCATTTGGAGGGGCACTCACCATGTCTCTGTCAAGCCCGGATTACGGTGATCAGATCGGCGCAAGATGCGTTCAATGGTTGCATCACACTGTTGCATGACGTGACCGAGCAACGTGCGATTGATCGCATGAAGGACGAATTTGTCTCGACTGCGGCCCACGAGTTGCGGACCCCTCTGGCAACAATTATCGGTTACGCCGACTTGTTGCAGATGGACAACAATTTCAGTCCTGAGCAGCGCGCCGAATATCTTCAACAGATCCAGAATAAGGCGGAGCGACTGGGAGAGATCGTCAGCGACCTGCTCGATATCAGTCGGATTGAGTCTGGCGAAGGGGTCAAGCTCAACCGGAAGCCTAATCAGTTGGAAAAGCTGTGTGCTGAGGTGGTCAAGAACTTCCGGTTACAGGCTCCTGGCCACTCTTTCGAGTTGGACTTCCCGCCGTCATCAGTTGCTACGGTTAATGTTGATCGTTACGCAATGCTGCAGATCCTTGAAAACTTGCTCAACAACGCGGTCAAGTATTCACCTGCAGGTGGAAAAATACGCATCTCCGGTCAGTTGGAGAACGGTTGCTGTCTGCTTGCCATCAGCGACCAGGGGATCGGCATGACTTCCGAGCAAGCTGTGCGAGTTTATGACAAGTTCTACCGGGCAGACGCGACCAATACTGCGATTTCCGGGACTGGATTGGGCATGACGATTGTCAAGCACCTGGTGGAAGCACACTCTGGGCAGGTGGAAGTTACAAGTTCCCCGGGTAATGGCACAACCGTGACGATCACGTTACCGCTGGCAACCGGCCAATCTGGGACAGGGGAACCTTCATGACACGCAAAATCAGAGTTACGGAAGGGCCGGGTCGAGGGTCGGGATAGTGCCTGTAGGGCGGAGTCGGAGTGAACATCACCGGTACCCTCACGTTTGAGGATACTGTGAATCTGAACGGTGGTCTCGAGATCTATGCCGGTAGTTGCACAGTGGCTCTTTTAGCTCGTTGAACTATGAGGATATTAACAGGCCAGCTTTAGTCGCGCAGGCTGGTACAGTCTGTGCCTGCGAGCCTGACGAATCCAAGTATCGGGGGCATCCTAACAGATGATTCCTTTTGGATGCCCCATTTTTTGTTCAAAAGCGTTATGTCATGTATAAATAGATATTATGACTTACGATTACATTATTATCGGTGGCGGTATCGTCGGTGTTTCTACCGCATGGCAACTCCAGCAACGCTTCCCGGCAAAGCGGATTCTGTTGTTGGAGAAGGAGCCTGACTATTCCACGCATCAAACTGGCCATAACAGCGGAGTCATTCATGCTGGTGTCTATTATGCGCCGGGCAGTCTGAAGGCAAAATTATGCAAGGCCGGAGTTGCGGCGACCATCGCGTTCTGTGAACAGAATCAGATCCCTTATGATCGTTGCGGGAAACTTCTGGTGGCAACCAATGAGCTCGAAATAGAGCGCATGCATGCGCTGGTTGAACGCTGTCAACAAAACGAGATCGATGTCGAGCTATTGGATGCCCAACAACTGAAATCCCGTGAGCCCAATATCAGTGGCCTGGGTGCTCTCTTTGTTAAAGCTACCGCCATCGTCGACTATCAGCAAATCACAACCAAAATGGTGGAGCGATTTGTTGAACTGGGAGGGGAGGCCCGGCTTAGTCACAAAGTTGTTGAGCTGAGTGAATCAACGGATGATGTGACAGTTGTTGTGCAACACAAGGGAGAGAAGGTTTCCTTTAAAGGCCGTTTCCTGATTAGTTGTTCTGGGCTGATGGCCGACCGTATCACCAGAATGATGGGGCTGCCGACAGACTTCCGGATCGTCCCCTTTCGTGGTGAGTACTATCAGTTGCCAGCCAAATATAACCAGATTGTTAACCATCTGGTCTATCCTGTCCCTGACCCCGATTTACCCTTTCTCGGCGTGCACCTGACCCGGATGATCGATGGCACCGTGACTGTCGGGCCGAATGCTGTGCTTGGCTGGAAGCGCGAAGGTTATGGCAGGATCAATGTCAGTTTTCTTGATATCTGGGAGATGATCTCCTTTGCCGGCTTCTGGCGTGTATTGAAATCCCATCTCCGATCAGGCTTGATCGAAACCAAAAACTCCTTATGGAAGCCGGGCTACCTCAAGCGGGTCCAAAAATACTGTCCGCAACTACAATTGTCTGATCTGCAACCATACCCTGCCGGCATTCGTGCGCAAGCTGTTATGAATGATGGCAGCCTGGTGCATGATTTCCTTTTTGCGGAAAGTCCTCGTAGCCTGCATGTGTGCAACGCACCCTCTCCGGCAGCGACCTCAGCGATTCCGATTGGCGCTTATCTCTGTGACAAGGTTACGTTAAAATCTATATGATAACTCCCGTGCAATTGTTTCAAAGGGACAGTAGTGAATGCGTTTAATACAAAAATATGTTACCGATAATACGCCTGTTTGAGTTTAACAATAATTACCGGATAATTTGAATTATGAGTTTGTCACCTGAGACGGTTCAACCTGAGAGAGCCAATTTACTACCTTGCTGGTGAGAGGGCTTATGGACGATTTCCAAATGCTTTATTGGTACTGGCTGGTTTTCGGCATGCTCCTGATTTTGTTTGAGCTGGCGATCCCTTCATTCACAATCTTGTGGTTTGGTTTGGGGGCTTTGGTGGTTGGCGTGTTGCTGCTGCTGGCTCCTGGAATCAGCCTGACCGCGCAGATCCTGATCTGGATCATCGCCTCAGCCGTATTTGTTCTCTTCTGGTTCAAAGTCCTCAAGCCACGCATGACGGATCGGACCAAAGCCGGGATCTCCCGAGAAGCCGTGTTGGGCGAAACGGCCATGGTGACGCGCTTGCCAGAAGGCGATCGCCGTGGTGAAATGCGTTTTGCGGTGCCGATGCTCGGCTCTGATATCTGGTCGTTCATCTGCGTTGATGAGGTTGCCGTGGGCGAGAGAGTCATGGTTCAGGATGTCTCTGGTAACACCATGATGGTTAAGAAGGTCACTAATCAAAGTGCAGGGGAGGGTTGAACATGGGCGGTCTGATTGTTGTCGTTATCTTTGCCATACTGGTTATTACTACTGTCAGCATGGGCGTGCGGCTGGTGCCACAGGGAAGCAAGTGGGTTGTACAACGGCTCGGGAAATTCCACAAGACGCTTAATCCGGGTCTGAATATCCTTATCCCTTATGTCGATAACGTCGCTTACAAGGTCACCACCAAGGATCAGGTCCTCGATATTCATTCTCAGGAAGTTATCACCATGGACAATGCGGTGATCCTGGCGAATGCCGTCGCCTTTATTAACGTGATCAGCCCGGAAAAAGCGGTCTACGGGATTGAGAATTATCATATGGCCATACAGAACCTGGTGCAGACCTCGCTCCGCTCAATTATTGGCGAGATGGCTCTGGACTCTGCGCTGAGCTCTCGTGATTCGATCAAAGCCAAACTCAAAGCTGCAATCTCCGATGATATTAGCGACTGGGGGATTGTTTTAAAGACAGTTGAAATTCAGGATATAAAACCGTCGCAAACCATGCAGAAGGCAATGGAAGAGCAGGCTGCCGCTGAACGTGAGAGGCGGGCAACAGTTACTCGCTCCGGTGGTGAAAAAGAGGCTGCGATTCTTGAAGCCGAAGGTCGACTTGAGGCGTCAAAGCGCGATGCCCAGGCCCAGGTGGTTCTGGCTGAGGCGACGCAAAAGTCAATTACGATGGTGACTGAGGCGATTACCGATCAGGAATTACCGGCCATGTATCTGCTCGGAGAGAAATACATCAAGGCACTCCAGGCGATGGCCACTTCACCCAACGCGAAAACCGTGTTGATCCCGGCCGATCTACCGAATGCCTTACGCGGCATTCTTGGTGCGGGCAAGTAAGTAGAAAGAACCGACATGGTTGATAAGACGAAAAAGAAACCGGGGAAACCAGCGAAGAAGTATAGTCAAGCTGCGCGCCTGCACGATGTGATTCGTATTCTTGAGGTGCGCTACGGGGCAACGGTTGATGAACTGGCTGAAGAGTGTGGCGTCACACGGCGGACAATCTATCGTGACCTGGATGCAATCCGTGATGCGGGATATCCCCTGATCTCTGATCCTGAGGCCGATGGCTGCACTCTTTACAGCTTTATAACAGGCTATAAAAAACTGCCACCGATCACCTTCTCGCTCGAAGAGTTGATGACCCTTTCTCTCTGCCGTGGTCAACTTGGTTTTCTGGCCGGTACGCCTTTTCAGGATGATCTCGATGCTATCTTCAGTCGCATTCATTCGAGTTTGCCGCCACGCAGCGTGGCTCATCTGGAAAGAATTGCCGAAACGGCGTCACCCAAGTTCCAAGGTGAGCGTGACTATGCTGCACAAAAGGAGCTGTTGAAAGAGTTGCGCCGGGCACTTCTTTATCAATACCGTCTGGATCTCTCTTACACCCCGGCCCGACGCGCTACCGAAACCTATCGCTTCGACCCTTACACTCTGCTTTTTTATGAAGGAGCTCTCTACCTGGGCGGTTATGCACACAACCGTGATGCGTTGCGACTCTTCCTTGTTGATCGCATTGAAGAAGTGACCGTTCTTGACGATCGGTTTGAGGTCCCTGAAGGTTTTTCCGCAACCGACCTGACCGGTTCCGCGTTTGGCCTGATCGATGAAGACCACCAGACGATCAAGGTTCGTTTTGGCGCTGAAATCAGTCACCTGATTCGCGAACGGATCTGGCATCCGAGTCAGGCTGTGGTGGAAGAGGAGGATGGCTCACTGACACTCACCTTTGAAGCGAGTGGCGAGAAAGAAATTCTGGCGTGGCTCTATTCTTATCTGCCGCACGTGCAGGTTCTGGAGCCCGAGAGTATGCGGTCAGTCTTCTATCAAGGTTTGCGCGGCGGGCTACTCAAAGAATAGCCGCCTTCCTGTCGCCGCATGGTCAGAAAATGCAGGTTGGAATTGTTAATTTAAACCTGGCCCAGACATTTAACCCCGTTAGTTTAATTTATCCCCTTTTGAAATGATTGCGACCCGTGCTCGTGGATAACTATTGACCTGCGTAACCCTTTCGCATTGCGTAATGCCCCATCTCCAAGCAGTTGCCTACAAGTCTGTAACTTCTTACCTTTTAGACAAGTATATTATCCAAGAATGAATCACGCCCTAAGCTCAATCTCATAATTTTTGGCTTTTTTGATTTGGGTCAATTTTATAAATAAAACATCGTATTATTAATGTAGCAGGGTGGAGTTGCAGATATTCTTCGATACGCTTTTCCCACCTTAGCTGTGCATCAATTCTATTGCGTACGGGTTCTTTTCAAGCTGTTACAGAAATTTCTTTTTACTCGTTGTGTTTAATCTTTGAATGTTTTTACTCTTTCCAACCTGGTGAGGTAAACCGATGACTAGACAAGCATTGAATCGTTACTCGTTGCTGGTAGTTGGATTATTGCTACTTTCAACACCGATCTGGGCGCAACCGGCAAATCCGCAACGCGGTGAAGCTTTGTATGTCGGTACCGTCAGCTTTGCTGAGGGTGGTGCCCCCTGCCTGGCTTGTCATGGTATTGCAGGACATGAGCTTGGCTATGCAGCCGGAGCCAATTACGGCCCTGACCTTACTGCAATCTATGAAGATTACGGTGAAGAAGGTGTTGCCGGTGTTCTGGAAGACCTCTCTTTTGAAAGTATGAATGCGATCTTCGCAGAGCGACCATTGAGTGACTCCGAGCGAGCAGATCTGGTGGCTTTTTTCGGTGCCGTATCAGGCGGTGCTGCTCCCGGCATCGGTTCTGATCTGGTTCTTCATGTCGCTCTTGTAACAGCGGTATTCATGGTTTTAATCGGGGCCCTCGGTTGGCGAAGACTACAGGGGGTACGGAAGCCTCTGGTTGAACAGGCCCGGAATACAAAAGGAGGGAGAGCATGAGCTGGATTAAAGATATCGTCGACCCCCAGTCGCGTAAATGGGAAGAGTTCTACCGCAATCGCAATCAGTGCGACAAGGTGGTGCGCAGCACCCATGGTGTTAATTGCACCGGCAGCTGTTCCTGGAATGTGCATGTCAAAGACGGCATCGTTGGCTGGGAATTGCAGGCGACTGACTACCCCGAGCTTGAAGAAGGTCTTCCTCCTTATGAACCGCGCGGCTGTCAACGCGGCATCTCCTTTTCCTGGTATCTGTACAGCCCTTTGCGCATCAAATATCCCTATCTGCGTGGCGTGTTGACCGATCTCTGGCGCAAAGCCAAGGCTGAACATGGCGACCCGGTGAAAGCCTGGGCCTCGATTGTTGAAGACGAGGAAAGTCGTAAGAGTTATCAGCAGGCGCGCGGCAAGGGTGGCTTCCGGCGTTCCAACTGGGAAGAGGTTGAAGAGATCATTGCTGCTTCATCGATTTATACCATCAAGAAGTATGGGGCTGACCGGTTAGTTGGATTTTCGCCGATTCCGGCGATGTCGATGCTCAGTTTCGCTGGCGGTTCACGTTTCATGCAGTTGATGGGTGGCGCCAACCTGAGTTTTTACGACTGGTACTGTGACTTGCCCAATGCCTCCCCGGAGATCTGGGGTGAGCAGACGGATGTCGCAGAAAGCGCCGACTGGTACAACAGCAAGTACATCGCCGTAGTCGGTTCCAACCCAGACATGACCCGCACCCCGGACGCGCATTTTCTCTCCGAGGCCCGCCATAACGGTTCCAAGGTCACAGTCTTCGCGCCCGACTTCAATATCACCTCAAAACACGCTGACTGGTGGATTCCGGCCCATGCTGGCCAGGATGGCGCCTTTTGGATGGCGGTCAATCATGTCATCCTCAGCGAATTCCATCATCAGGCCAAAACACCATATTTCATCGATTACTTAAAGCGCTATACCGACACCCCCTTCCTGATCGAACTTGAAGAAAAAGACGGCCTCTACAGTGCCGGCCGCATGGCTCGAGCCAGTGAGTTGGAGCGCTACAGTAAAGAGGAAAACGGTGGTTTTAAGTACCTGGTCTGGGATGAAACCAGCCAAGAACCGCGCATGCCACTCGGCACCCTCGGCTTCCGTTGGCAGGAGAAAAAAGGCGAGTGGAACCTGCAGATGAAGGACGGCCAGGACGGCTCTGAGCTTGCACCGCAACTCTCGCTGCTCGACAGCCATGACGAGGTTCTGCAGGTCACTTTCGACGATTTCTCTGACAGCAGTTCCGTGCAGCGCGGCGTGCCGGTCCGCTATCTGGACACCGCTCATGGTCGGGTCGCAGTCACCACCGTCTTTGATCTGCTGATGGCCCAGTTCGGGGTCAACCGCGGCCTGGCGGGCAACTACCCGCAGGATTACGATGCCGAAGAAGGCGTCTACACACCGGCGTGGCAGGAAAAATTCACCGGTATCGATC
>JAGXHM010000045.1 GCA_024636155.1 Deltaproteobacteria bacterium | reverse complement strand
GCCACTAAAAAAGAATTTATTGACTTTCAGGACCTCCGCGCCTCCGCGTTGAATCGATTTACAGTGTTAGCTTTTGTTCAATCCGTGTAAATCAGATTCTTATCCGTGTCCAGAGGTTTTCTTTGCAAGCTGAATAGTTACAATTTTTTTTGGATTTGCATCGTAACAGAATTCTGAGAGTTAACTCCAGGTTTGTACTTCAGGAAGGGACATGCCATGTCGTCACACCTTACTTTCAGCTCTCTTCACGTTGCATTGATTGCACTGCTGACAGCTCTTGCCCTGTCGTCCTGTGTCGGCGTGCGTCCTGTTGGCACGGAGGGTCTTGCCCCCTTTACCAGTGACGGCTGTACTCTTTTCCCTGATGGCACGTTCAAGGATCGGGACAAGTGGTGCGACTGTTGCCAGAAGCATGACCTCGCCTATTGGCAGGGCGGGAGCGCAGAGGACCGTGACCAGGCCGACGTGAAGCTGCGCGACTGTGTGCTGGCGCGGACCGATGACCCGCAGCTGGCGGAAACCATCTTCCTTGGCACGCGGATAGGCGGACACCCGGCCTTCCCCACCTGGTATCGGTGGGGCTACGGCTGGGCTTACGGTCGTGGCTATCAGCCGCTTGCGGAGGTGGAAAGATTACAAGTTCAAGAACGGCTCGCTACTTACGCGCAACGACATCCGGCCGGATATTGCGTTGAAAATAATCGATGAGCTGTGCTTCAAAAGGAGCGCTGCCAGCGGAGACCCAGGAAATCTGGTCCGATAACCGGGGCCAGATAGGTCGCCTTTTCCGGCGTGACTGTGAGCAGGGCCACACCATACGCTAATGCGCCTCTGGCAATAACATCGCGCCAGCGATGATGGTCATCGTCAACCCGAACATAAGCGACGTAGCTGGCCGCCAGGTATGCGGGCGCGCCCCACTTCCAGCCGTAGCGCTCGCCAAGGAAGGTCGCGCCGGACATCACGAAAGCCACATGGCCGGAGGGAAAACCATATTCATGGCCATTTGGACGTTCGCCCCAGCTGGTTTCGTTGAATCCGAGCCGGAGCGATGTGGTGAGGGCCTGGTTAACTAAAGTGTTGCGTAGCCACTGTTTCTGACCCTCGGTATCGCCCGTAAAATAGGCGACGGCGAAACCGGTGAGAGGCACAACACCCGTGATGATGTCCGTCGCCAATTCGTCATTTCCGTAATCACTCCCGGCCATTGCTGTGCTGGCGCTCAAGCCGAGCACCGCGACCATCAGGCACATAACCAGGTATTTGCTTGTAATCATCTTCATTAATAAAATCCTTTCCAAGGTTAGGGGCCCCCGGCGCTTTTGGGCCGCCAGTCGACAGCACCGAAGTGGGTCTGTCCAAGATAGGTGTAGCCAAGACTTACGGCAGCCACGGTCTGGCTTGTGTCCACCAGGTTGCTATAATGCGCATCCCGTTGTGAGACGGTGTAGCGAAGCGTTATGCCGTGGAGGTTGTACACGCGCACAGTGAGAGTGGCGACCCCGCGGAAAATATTCTCTGACCCGTCGCTTTCTGAGGCAGCCAGCCCGCTGACATAGTAATCGCGTAGCTCCAGGTCGAGCGCAGCACGATCAGCGAAGATAAGACGAAATGCCAGCAAGCCCTGTGGGCTGATGCCGCTGTGATAGTCTCGTTCACCCTCACCATGAATCGTGCCGGCCGCGCCATAGCCAACTCCGGCGAGGGCTGTACCCTGCAGTGCCAAATTTTCCGAGAGCCACCATTGCGCCGTGGTGCCAAGCCCTAACGCCGTGGTGGAAACGCGGAAGACCTGTGGCGCGATGTAGTCGTAGGTACCATAAAGGCCCCAGACACCGCGATAGTTGTCGCCAGCGGCATAGTCTGTTCCGTAGAGCAGGCCACGGCTGATGATGTTCTCAAAGACATTGCTGCCGGCGGCGGTGAACTGGAAGTCAAAATAGTCGAAAGGGCGGGTGTAGCTGTAGCCGGGCTTGCCCGGAAGACCGTAGCCGATGGTGAAGTCCGCGATTGGCTCACCTTTCTGGTAGCTCTGCGGAATCTCTTCTGTGTCGGTGTTGGGATTGCGATTCACGTTCGATTTTACGGAAGCGGTCACATTCACGCCGAGCTGCAAGCGCGTGAAGACGGCCGGGTCGTTGCTCCGGAAGACGCCCTTGAATCGTTTACCGTAGGCGAGGCGATTAAATCCGGTTGCCGGCGAAAGTGCGGCTGCGCCCAGCTCGCGCCAGAAGCCCGGTTTGCCATCACCGCTTTCCAGCAAAAGGCTCGCCATGCGATACAACGGCTCGCCCAGGATAGTCCCGCCGTAACCGGTCGTGATCTGATCGTTAACCGAGGGGGGGGGTGGTCTCTCCCGCCAGTTCCCAGAGGAGACTTCCAGCGGCGCTGTAACCGAGAGAACTCCAGTAATCGAGACCAGCCGAACGCGCAAAGCCGTGGTACATGGACCCCGCATAGGGATGCAGGAACTGGTTAATGGAAAACGGGTCGCTGTCAGAGACCCATGACCCGGTCAGGTTGTCCTCGAATGAAGAAAAATCAGAATGGTAGTCATCACTTGCCATGAATTGCCGGTCGAATTGATTCAACAGGAAGAGGAAACCAGTAATATCCACGGCCGGGACGAGGTAGCTCTTGCCATCACCTTCTCCCCAATGCAAAACCGGCTTCGGCTTTTCATCGGCAAATGCCGTCGGCGCACTTTTCTGCGACTTGGTCTTAAGCTTCGGGTCCTCGGCAAAAACAGAGCCGGGAGTAAGCAGGGCTAGTATGAAGAGAGTCGTAACAAGGGCCCATAGACCCGTGGTTTTAGCCCACGTTGGATTCATCGTGTTTCCTTTTCGGTAACTTTGAGTACTTATCCGGTGGCAGATTGCCACTTACGTCCAACGTTCCGGCTTATTCCGCTGCCTGCACGTATCATTCAACATCTTTTGTGTTTTGCTGAAGAGTGAACGAGAAGCCTATTCCCCGGAGTATTTCCTGGCCTTCTGGAATCACTTTCTTTCGATACAGTGAAATAAGTAGGAAGGATATTGAGCAACAAACGTGCCGGAAAATAATTTCGTATGTTGCGAGTGCAATGACCTGATAGTACAGGTGGAAATGGCAATCAAGCGGGCGATGAGACAAGAAAAGCCGTCATTCTTGGCCGTCATTTTTGACAGTTAATGCAAGATATGACGGCCAGGACTGACGGTTTTGAACGGCTGAATGGGTCGCTTTTTTTGCCAGCGCATCCCGTATTTATGAATCTTGGTGTGCAGCGTGCTGGAGCTGAGTCCCGGGAGAATCCCTCGCCTGTTTTTCATAAGATCTGAAGTGTCTGGTCCCGTTCCAAATCGGCAAAGGCCTCGCCGTGGACTGCCGATCCTCCCTACTTATTGCCACCGGAGTCCTTGACTTTTTCAAGAGGCTGCCCCGCCATATACGATAGTTATATCAAATGTGGCGGACTTCTGTGGCGGCCTTCCTCGCAGTTGCGCCAGACTATCCTTTTATAATCAGTTAGTTGCACATACTGCGTCAGAAAGTTTGTATCGGCACACTCCTTGCGATTCATTATTTCTGACAATCAACAAGGTCTTGCGTTCTGCGAAGTTGGCGTTGCTTTTTCTCGACCATTTCACAGGAGATAAATCAACCGATCATCACCACCGGGAGGAAATCATGAAATCAAGTATCAGGGACAAGGCAGAAGGAGCGCTTTACCAAGTAAAGGGCAAGGTCAAGGAAGCGGCCGGGAAGGCCGCCGATAACCCCAAACTGGAGGCCGAGGGCAAAGCTGAAAAAAACCTCGGCAAAGCCCAGGGCAAGATGGGTGAAGTCAAAGAAATTTTGGGAGAGTGATTTTGTATGCGAAGAGGCTTCATGGAGAAGCCGCATAGAGGCCACAGCCGTTCCCGGTCTGTCGGGTATGGGCAAAGAAGTATTAACTATAAAGCACAAACCAAAAGGAGATTGCCATGTTTAAGACCAATCGCATTGTAAAATTTCTGGCCTGTCTGGCCCTGGTTGCTACCTTCACAGGGTGTGCATCCACAAGCCAACAATCAGGAACCGGCGAGTATGTCGATGATTCCGTCATCACCGCCAAGGTTAAAACGGCTATTCTGGGCGACCCGGATCTGAAAGTTATGCAGATCAATGTCGAGACTTTCAAAGGGGAAGTGCAGCTGAGCGGGTTTGTAGATTCAGCGGCGAGCGTCAACAAGGCCGAAAAGGTTGCCCGTAGAGTTAAGGGGGTCGTCGGAGTGAAAAACGACATGGTTGTAAAATAGCGCAGCTTCTTGTTCGCAAGAAGAAAATCATGAAGGCTGGCCCGCTCCCGGCAGGAGCGGGCCACTCTGAAACAAGTTTTACCTTCAATCCGTCCAACTCGTCCGGGTAACCGCTGCCGGCTGCTTCCGGCGTACACCAACCAGCAGCGTATCAGGTGTCTCTTTCGGGTCGCTCAGATTTTCGGTTCCGACACCTTTCGCAAGATACATAAATGAAAACGGCAGTGGATTTGTGGATTAGACATCGTCGCGCAAGCCTGTCAGGAGAACTCTTAAATGAAGCACAAGCCTTCGCTCGATGAGGAAAGTGATCGACGTGAAGTCGGGCTGGAATCTTTAAAGCCTGCTCCTGTAACGCTACCCTTATCAGTTGATATACGCAGTATTTCACTCGCTCTGCTTACGATGCTTGCGGTCATCTACACGTTGCATTGGGCCAGAGCAATTTTTATCCCGGTGTTGCTGGGCGTCGTGATCAGCTATACGCTTGGTCCTCTTGTCAGCTTGATGCGGAAATGGCGAATTCCACGCGTTATCGGGGCCGCTGTTCTGCTCCTTGCTATCGTGGTAGGCACGGGTTCATTGGTTTATTCCCTCGGCGATGATGTGATCAAACTGATCGAAACCTTGCCCGAGGCAGCGCACAAATTTCGCATTGCTGGCCTCGACAAAAAGGGAAAATCTGATGGCGCAATAGAGAGCATGCAAAAAGCTGCAAGCCAAATTGAGAAGGCCGCGAGCGAATCAGCCTCTCCGGCACCCGCTGCGCCGCACGGTGTAACGCGGGTACAGGTCGAAAAGCCCAAGTTGGTGGTCAAAGACTATCTTTGGATGGGCACCAAGGGAGCCATCGGTTTTGCCGGGCAGGTCATCATTGTTCTGTTCCTGGTGTTTTTTATGCTTGCTTCAGGTGACACCTTCCGACGCAAGCTGGTCAAGATCGCCGGACCCACTTTCAGCAAGAAAAAAATTACCTTGCGGGTCCTCGATCAGATCGCCAACCAGATTCAAAACTATCTGTTGGTACAAATATTCACCAGCATTCTGGTGGGTCTTGCGACCTGGCTTGCCTTTCGCTTGATCGGCCTGGAGAATGCGGCGGTCTGGGGGATCGCCGCCGGCATATTCAAAACCATGCCTTATCTTGGCCCCGTCGTCATCACTGCCGGTACGGCGGTTGTTGCCTTTCTCCAGTTCGAATCGATTGATATGGCGCTGCTTGTTTCGGGTAGTTCGCTGTTGATCACCAGTCTTGAAGGTTACTTGCTGACGCCGTGGCTGACCAGTCGGGCAAGCCGGATGAGTCCGGTTGTGGTCTTCATCAGCGTGCTGTTCTGGGGTTGGTTGTGGGGGGTGTGGGGGTTACTGCTAGGGGTTCCCATTACCATGATCATCAAGGCCGCATGCGATCATGTGGAAGATCTGAAACCGATCGGCGAACTGCTTGGCGATTAAAAAGAAGTTTATTGACTGAGGAGACAACATGACAGTTCAAATCGATATCTACGTACTGATTATAATCGTGGTTGCCATTGTCCTTGCAGTCTTTTTAGTGCAAATGATCTGGCAAATGAAAAAAACCGCACAGAAAACCGATCTGCTTATAGACGATTTGCGCACTGAATTGATGCCGTCCCTGCACGATTTACGAGAAATCATGGAACGACTCAACCGGGTTTCGGTGAAAATCGAAAAGGGCAGTGGCAATGCCGAGAATGCTGCCACTCTCATATTGGGAATCAAGGCAGCCAGTAGGGTATTTTCCCAAAAAAAATCATAAAAGGAGAATTATTATGTCTCAAGAACAAAACAATGGCTTTGGAACGACTTTTCTTGTGTTTGCCCTAGGAGCAGCTATCGGTGGCGGTTTGGCCTTGCTGACGGCTCCGCGTTCGGGCGAAGAAACCCGGGAAAAACTCCAGGGCAAGGTTGATGAAAGCCGCGGTAAATTAAACGAAATGACCGAAGAAGCAGAAGCCCGGCTCAAGAAGGCCGTACAGGATGGCAAGGACCTTCTTGATGAAAATGCCGAGCTTATCAAAGCTGCAATTAAAGCCGGCAAAGACGCCATGGCGGCCGAAAAAGCTAAACAGGAAAAAAAGGCTTGAAGAGCAGCTGGTGATGCGGGTTTGCAATGTTGACAAGCAGGAAGTGCTGCTCGATGGCAGTCATGATCAGCACGGGTGTGATCTTTTAGTACGAAGTGAAAACCCCCGTCCTCTGGACGGGGTTTTTTACTCATCGGAGCAATAAAACAGCTAACTTACAATGTTACCCAAATAACCTTATTGTGAGGTTATCGCTTGCTCCGAATCAAGAGGACAAAGGCTGAAGAAATGAGACACACGCTACTGCATATTGAGGACGACTCCAGTATATCCAAACTTGTCGAAACAGCCTTTGATAGCTTTGGTTTCAAAGGGCAAATGCTCTCTGCAAAGAGTGTTCGGGAGGGACTCACCATTTTAAAAGAATGCGCTCGGACAGAGAAGTCTCTAAGTCTTATTCTTACGGACATGAGGCTCCCGGACGGGACGGGTCTTGAGATTATTGAAGCAGTCAAAACCAACCCAATTTGGCGGTCGACTCCTGTTATTGTTCTCTCTAGTGAAAAAGCCGACGATATAATAAGCAATTCATACGCTATGGGCGCAAATTGTTACATGCAAAAAATCCCCAGGTCGGGCTCCATGTTAAAGACGCTTCGTTCACTATACGATTGCTGGTTGGAAAACGCAGTTTTTCCCGACAGCGCTACGAAAAAGAATCCTTCACAAACCATTCTGGCCGGATGGATAAGTCACCGAGCGCAACAGGCTCATGTGTACATGAGCCTCTCAGAAGCTTTTCCTGAAGATTCCTCGCTGAGTTATTTTTGGTTAAATCGAGCACTGATTGAGGGAAACTTCACCAATATGGCGGTATTTTTTCAACGTAGCCTGAACAATGATGACATTCCGCAAGATATTAGCGAACAATTTCTTGCTATGCAGGAACGAATCAGTAAAACCCTCTCTGTTGCCGAGAGGTTTTTAAAAGAGAATCGTCATCCAACAGAAGAAGAATGTTTTAATATTGTTCTTGATGGACTCGAAGCTTTGGACGCGAACGTCATCAGCAATTTCTTTCATCATGCTCTCAAACAAAACATTGCAGCGTCAAAAGCGTTTCGGCTTTCAATGGAGGAGCATTTTGACAAAATTGTCTCACTCATTATGGAGGAAACCAAATTGCCGGGTATACGTGAGCGTGCGCTCGCCCTTAACGGCATCCCTTTAGAAAGTTGAACGGCTCAATCTTGACGCGTTAAAGGCATCGATTTTACTTGCCCTGAAAAAACAAAGGTCATCCGCGTCATGCAGGTGGCCTTTGCTATTTAACCAATCACTTCAAAATCAATCGGCCTCGCACCCCGACTGCACCCGTCCACCCTGATCATCCTCCAGACGCATCTTGATGCCGTGCGAATGAAATTGGCACTTGGTCAAAAGGTCCTTGAGTCGGGGAGACTTAATCATTGGGTGTCCTTTTTAACTGTCCCGCATTCCACTTCTTTCCAACAAGAAATCGATAAAAGCCCGGTTGGCGCGAGAGAGGTGTCGGTCCGCCTTCCAGGCGATGAAGAGATCGAGGTGCAGCGGCGGGTCAAATGAGATCGCCGCCAGTTCTGCATCATCACTGACGACCATGCGCAAAAAAGTGGAAACCCCCAGCTTCTCCTTGATCAGCGAGCGGACCAGAGAGAAGAGGTTGGTCTCAAAGACGACCTGCGGCGGCTGATGTTCTGTGGCGATCAGTTCATCCATCAACTCGCGCATGTAATAACCTTCCTTGAACAGGATCAACGGTTCAAGCAGAAATTCGGCCAGGCTGATCTTGTCGCGCCTGGCCAGAGGGTGAGACAGGGGAACGCAGGCAACGATCTCTTCGCGAAGGAAGTGCTGGCATTCCATACCATCCATTGACTTTTGTCCGGCTATCACACCCATGTTGAGATCACCCTTGGTGATCATTCTCTGGATCCGGGCGGCACCTTCGCCGTTGACGGAAAGTCTCAGCTTCGGGTAGCGGTCGCGGAAGTCGCGGATGATCTGGGGAAAATAGTAGGAACTCATCATCGGCGGAATCCCGATCCGCACCTCGCCATGGGTCAGCCCACGGAATTCAGCCATTTCTGTCTCGGCCGAGGCCAGATTATCAAGAATCCGCTCTGCATGGCATAGCAGGCTTTCCCCCTCGGCAGTCATGGTGACCCGCCGCTCCTGTCGGTTGAGGAGAGTGAGATCGAGTTCTTCTTCGAGTTTGCGGATGGTCATGCTG
>JAGXHM010000044.1 GCA_024636155.1 Deltaproteobacteria bacterium | reverse complement strand
GGCATACTTGCCATAAAAGCCTCGTTGTCCTCTTCGGGTGCCAATTCACTGAATTCACGCAAGGTCGGTAGCGAAGCAAGGTCGGACAAGCCAAAGAGTTCCAGAAATTCGCGGGTCGTGCCGTAAATCATCGGCTTGCCGGGAACATCTTTCTTGCCAAGGATTCTTATCAAACGTTTCTCAAGCAGGGTTTTGAGTACGCTGCCGGAATCGACACCACGCAGATACTCAACTTCGGAGCGAGTGACCGGTTGCCGATAAGCAATAATGGAAAGACTCTCCAAGGCAGGACGGGAGAATTTGAAGGGCCGGTTGTGCCCCAGTTTTCTTAGAAAATCGGCGTATTCAGGACGCGTTCGCAGTTGATAGCCACCGGAGACTTCCTGGAGAAAAAATCCGCGTGGACGCTCAGCGTAATCTACCTCCAACGCTTCAATTGCAGAGAGTATCTCAGCTTGATCCATATCCAGAGCTTCTGCGATACGCTCGGCCTTGATCGGGCCATCGGCGGCAAAAATCAAAGCCTCGACCAACGGTGTGAGTTCAAGAATATCCAAGGCTGTCCTCTCCAACGTCCAGTTCCTCATTTTCGTCAATCACCACCGCCGGGAAGAGCCAGATGGCACCCTGGTGGACATTCTGCATAAAGCGAACCATGCGTAGCTTCACCAGCTCCAGAAGCGCCAGGAAAGTGACAATGATTTCATTGCGCTTGAGGCCATCACTAAAAAGATCAGTAAAAGCCACGCTCTCTTTGCCTTGCAGGCTGGAGAGAATAGCATTGATACGATCGGTAACGGAAAGCTGTTCCATATCAACTTCATGCGCGAGCTGGTCCGGGTTTTCCTTAAGGACTTCCTTCAATGCTGCCAACAGATCAAAGAGTCCGATAGCAACAAAGCCAGCCTCAGCCTCTTCCAGCACCTCTGGTTGCGGGGCAACTCGGGCAAAGACATCACGTCCCAGCTGTGGCTTGCGTTCAAGAGTCAGAGAGACTTCTTTGTATTTCTGATATTCAAGCAGGCGCCGCACCAACTCTGCACGCGGATCCTCTTCTTCATCTTCCAGCTCTTCTTCAACAATCTTTGGCAGCAGCAGCTTCGATTTGATATGCAGCAAAGTCGCTGCCATCAGGAGAAACTCACCGGCCAGATCCAGATTGAGGGTTTTCATGGCATCGAGGATCGACAGATATTGCGTGGTGATTGCTGCCATGGGGATGTCGTAAATATCCATCTCATTCTTTTTGATGAGATGCAGTAGCAGATCAAGGGGACCCTCGAAATTCTCCAACCGGATATCGTAATTGTCCACAACAGCACTCATTGATGCACTCGTCAAACGTCAGAAGTAACAAAACCAGCAGTGGCTAAGCAAAAATTTCGTCCGACAAGGCGTAGTGGTTTTTCAAGGGCGAAGGCATACATCAGTATGTCGAGGTCTTGAAAAAACACTACAACGCCGTAGGGCGGGATTTTTGCGACGCCACTTATCTATAGAAGAGTAGGCGCATGGTTTGCTCAACCACATCCATATGTGGACCAGCCATAATACTCACCACATGGTGAACAACCGGGCCAAAGGTTGTCTTCCAGATTGACGTTCCAAAGATAAGAAAAACAATCAACAACATACCGAAAGGTTCAATACGACGCAGCATTTGCGATTGCTTTTCTGGCAGGACCCCCATAAGAACCCGGCCACCATCGAGCGGCGGGATTGGCAACAGGTTAAAGAGACAGAGGATGATGTTGATATAAAGGCCAAAAGCCGCCATTAAGCCAATCGGATTGATCATGGGCAGAATCTGGCTGCCTTCCGGAAGCATTGCCGCGGTATAGACAACAACCCGCAGCAGCAGAGCGGAGAAGAGGGCCAGCAACAGGTTTGCCGAGGGCCCTGCCAGAGAAACCCAGATCATATCTTTTTGCGCACGACGCAGATTGTTCGGATTGACTGGCACTGGCCGCGCCCAACCGAAACCGAAGACCAGCAGGGCTATGGTACCGATTGGATCGAGATGTTTGATCGGATTCAAGGTCAATCGACCGAGCAGCCTGGCAGTCGGATCACCGAATTTATCAGCGATAAATCCATGCGCGACTTCATGCAGGGTCACTGCCAGCAATGCTGGCACCAGCATGATTGAAATTTTGAGTAGAATATGTTCCATGAAGAAGAGCTCTGCAAGCGAGAATTAATCAGCAAATAAGAATATATACTTCTAGCAGATGAAAGGGCTGAAGTCAACGTCACAGAGAGGAAGGGATCAGCCTAAGTTGCTGGTTTTATTAGAATACGAAATATTGTTATAGAGGTGAGAGGAGGGATGAGGTTCGAGGTTCGGCTGGCTGCTGGCAGCCAGTCTGTTGATCGTCTGACAGGCTGCCAGCTGCCAGTCTATTGATCGTCTGACAGGTTGCTAGCAGCCTGTACATTGGAAGTCCAACAAACTGCTAGACAACTTCTAAATCAAAACCGCGGGTCGCGTCCCGCTGACGCCATACTCTTTTGATGGCCCAAAAGAGTATGCAGAAAAGGGCCTTGCGCTGCGCTGGGCACTTCTTGCGCCGCGGGTCGGTGTGTCTAACCCCTTTTGTACTATTGAAGCATCCTTGCGTCGTTGTTTGCTTCTACTTACTTGCAGTCGTGGTTGGCGAGTCTGTCTACGAATCTAGCGTGGTTTACATTTCCGGAGGCCTGAGAATCTAAACCATAGAAACTTTCGGTTTTTCTTTGCATTTTGCTTTGCCCCTTTGCGTCTTGCTTTACCCCTTTGTGTCTTGAGAGAGCGAAGCGAACGGGCGTTACGTTCGTGGGTCGTGGGCTTAAACCATAGACCATGTTTTTGAGATTTTGACTGTAAGCCGTTATCCTGTTCATCCTGTCTATCCCAGTAAATAATGCTTTAGCTTGTATAGATTTTCATAGATTCTGATCGCGGCGAAATAAAAGATTTTGACGGTAAGCCTTTATCCTGTCCATCCTGTTTATCCCTGTAAATAATGCTTTAGCTCTACTGATTTAGCGTGGTTTGCATTTCAGGTGGCGTGGGAATCAAAACGAAAACTCATAAATTACAGATATTTCCGTTGCACCAGCGCCCTCTCCTCTTCCACGGTCGTCACGCGTTTATCGAGGCGCGCATAGAGAAGATCATCCAGAATGGTCTTGTAGATCGGGCCGGGGACAATGCCGAGATTGCCGAGGTCGTGACCGGTGAGTATCGGCTGGACGTCACGCAGATGCGTTATATAGAGAGAGAGCCACTGTCGGACGGGCTCTTTGCTGGTTTTGGCCATCATAAAGAGCAGAATCTCTGTCGACAACGGCTGGAACCAGCGATAAAGGTTACTCGATTTGGGCGGACGCATACCGTGATTGCGCCCTTCCAGACGCTTCAACAAGCCCATTGCAATGGTTCGCTGTTGATTCAAGATGCCGTGGTAGCGAGGCATGATCTGCAGGCGATCACAAAGATTCCAGATGCCTGCGCGGTCCAGCACGGCGGTAAAGACCAGAAAGTAACAGAGCCAACGCTCGCACGGCCGGCCGGTATAGAGCAGGTCATACCAGTCGGTCGCTCGCCTGGCTTCGTCAAAGGATTTTGAATAATCAACCTTACTGGTCAGTGACGGATGGAGGCTCTTGAGCACATCCAGACGGGCGAGACGAGCAATATCCGGTAGCGGCTGATGTTCATTCATGATCAACATGAGTTCATTGAAGATCCGCTTGCCACTCACCTTTTCCATCAGTCCGAGACGAACCGCGCTGGTCAGCAAATGCTCAGTCTGCTTGCCGATTTGAAAACCGAGACGCTGTTCGAAGCGTACGGCCCGAAAGACCCGGGTCGGATCCTCGACAAAGCTCAAGTTGTGCAGCACACGGATTGCCTTATCATCAATATCCCGTTGGCCTCCGTAATAATCAAGCATTTCACCGAAAACATTGCGATTCAGACTGATCGCCAGAGTGTTGATGGTAAAGTCACGACGGCTGAGATCCATCTTCACAGAAGCATGCTCGACATCAGGCAAGGCACCAGGTTGCAGGTAATACTCCATCCGTGCTGACGCGATATCAAGTTTGAAACCGTCCGCAAAGATGAGGACTGCCGTACCGAACTTGCGATGGCAACGAACCCGGCAATCGTTGCCACGGGCAAAGGTCTCAGCAAAGGCAACGCCATCCCCTTCGACCACAACATCAACATCCAGATTTTCCTTATTCAGCAGCAGATCACGCACAAAGCCACCAACAACAAAGACGCCGACATCCACTTCATCAGCAACCTCGCCAAGTTGCGTCAATAGTTCCTGAATACGTTTCGGCAGGCGGTTACGAATCAGACGTTGAATCTGCCCCGCCTTGTAACTTCTGCCGCCACGACTGACCAGGCTGCGCTCTCCGGAGAGTGGCGGCGTACCAACGCTGGTGACCAGATGTCGCAAAAGGTCGGTGCGGGTGACTGCTCCGGCGAGAATTCCGTCGGCAACGACCGGTACAAACCGTTGATGACTATCGACAATCAGTGACTTCAGCGTAGCGATTGTCGTCTGCGGAGTGACCTGATGGAAATCGCTGCTCATGATCTCGCTGACCAGCTGTTTTTGCAGACCGTGATAGACCGCCTTGTCGACAAGCTGGCGCGAGATGATGCCGACCACCTCGGTATTTCTGACCACCGGCACAGAGTTGATATTGTAACGGGAGAGAGTCTGATGCGCATCAGCAACCAGATCATCGGCGGCCACGGTCTTGACCGGTGTCGACATAAGATGACGGACTTGCCATTGCGGCTGAACATGCTCCTGCAGGACCGTCGGCAAGCGATCAAGAACCTGCAGTAAAGTCAAATCACGAACCGCACAGGAAGCAGCGGCAGCGTGGCCACCGCCGCCAAATTCCGCCATGATATTGCCAGCATGGATCTCCTGCAGTCGAGAACGCGCGACGATGAGAACCCGTCGTTCCATGCGCACAATGACGAAGAGTACATCGAGGTTCTCCATGTCTTTCAGTTTATGAGCAAGGTTGGCTATATCGCTGACAAAATGATCGACTGTGGCGTGGGCAATCGTGACGTTGATGCCGCGAATATTCAGAACTGTTTTGCTGGCGATCAGGTCATTAAGCAGGCGGACCTGATCAGGGGTCAGCTCCTGGGTAATCAGGTCAGCGACGACATTGAGGTTGGCACCGTTAGAGAGGAGATAGGCGGCGGCCTGGTAGTCCTTAACCGTCGTCGTATGGAAGGTCAGGTTGCCGGTGTCTTCGTAGAGACCGAGCATCATCATGGTCGCTTCATCGCCGGTCAATTCAATCTGCTTCTGCATGAGCAAGTGGCTGAAGACGGTGACGGTTGATCCGACCGCTTCAACGTGTTCAATCGAGCCTTTCAGGCTGCCGGCTTTGGTTACATGATGATCGTAGATATGGATATCGACCCCCTTCCGTTTGGCAACCACGGCAAAAGGACCGATGCGTGTCGCCTGACGGACATCCACAAGGATCAGGCGGCTAATGTCATTGAGGTCGATATCCCGGACACGTTTGAAACCAAAAGCATACTGCGCGCTTTTCAAGAAGAACTCACGCAAGCTGCGCTCCTGACCGCCAGGGAAAACCATGACCGCATCAGGGTAAAGACGCTTGGCAGCAATCATCGATCCGAGACAATCGAAATCAGCGTTGATGTGGGTTGTGATGACTTCCATGGAACCTCGGGACGCGGTACGCGGAACGCGGGACGCGAAAAACTTAATGATTCAAAGGCAATGTCGTGGGTACCATTCTACCACCTGAGCTAGAAAACGATAATATTCGGACAGAATCAAAGACATCAGAGAGTGGCAAATTGTTTTTCGCGTCCCTCGTCCCTCGTCCCGCGTCCCGGCTTTTAGAACTTAAGACTCCCTATCAACTGATGAATATCATCAATCCCTTCGTCAATACAGAATTGTTCAATACCATCAATGATCGTCAGCATTGCGGTGGGATCGACGAAGTTGGCCGTACCGACCTGAATCGCCCGAGCGCCGACAATCAGAAATTCAAGCGCATCCATCGGCGTTACGATACCGCCGATGCCGATGACCGGGACCGAGACGGTCTGAACCACCTGATGAACCATGCGCACCGCGACGGGTCGAATCGCTGGCCCGGAGAGACCACCGGTACAATTGGCGATTCTCGGTTTGCGCGTGTGAATATCTACTGACATGCCAGTGAGCGTGTTGATGCAAGCGATGGCATCCGCGCCAGCCTCTTCGACCGCCCGGGCAACGACGGTAATATCGGTCACGTTGGGTGTCAATTTAACGATCAACGGTTTTTGCAGGTATTTGCGCACCAGGGTGACAACTTCGCTCGCCGCCTTTGGATCGGTGCCGAAAACAATGCCACCCTGTTTAACGTTCGGACAAGAGATATTCAATTCTACAGCAGCGATCTCCGGGATATCATTCAGACGTTTGGCGACTTCGCCGTACTCCTCAAGAGTATTACCGAAGAAGTTGGCAATCACCGGCGTATTAACGGTGCGCAGGAAAGGCATTTTGTGCTGGACAAAGGCGTCGATGCCAACGTTCTGCAAGCCAATTGCGTTGAGCATGCCGCTGGTGGTTTCGGCGATTCGAGGGGTGGGATTGCCAGCCTTCGGTTTGAGCGAAAGGCCTTTGGTGACGATGGCGCCGATCTTTTCCAGGTCAAGGAAAGGGGCATATTCTTCGCCATAGCCAAAGGTTCCTGACGCCGGCATCACTGGATTGCGCAGCTTGATGCCGGCAATTTCTACCGCCAGGTTGGGACGCTTCAGGGCTTTATCAATCAACTCACTCATCAGGCACACCCTCCACAGTCGCTATTATTTTGTGCCAGAGCACTCCAGTCGAGATATTGTGATTTAAAGACCGGACCGACCTTGCAGGAGCAGAGGTAGCTGGGCTTTTCTTCCGTATGCCCTGCCCCTTTGACAACGCAACCGAGACAGGCGCCGACTCCGCAAGCCATCGATTCTTCAAGAGAAACCTGCAGCGGGGTGTTGTGCTCCAGGCAGATATTGTGCACCGCATTGAGCATGGCCATGGGACCGCAGGAGTAGACCTCGGCAGCGGGATATTTCTGCAGCTTACGTTCAAGCACCTGGGTCACCAGCCCCTCTTCGCCGAGAGTGCCATCATCCGTCGAGATATAAGTTTCAACGCCGAGACGCTCGAACTCGGTGACCGCAAAGATGTCGTCCCGGCTTCGGCCTCCCATCAGGAGACGCACCGAGCAACCGTTTTCAATCAACTCGCCTGCCAGCATGTACAAAGGCACCAGGCCGATGCCGCCGCCAACGAGGATCTTTTCGCCCTGACGTGAGGTGCAGTCGAAGCCATTGCCTAATGGGCCGAGCAGCTCAACCCGATCTCCCTGGTGGAGTTCAGCCATGATCGAGGTGCCACTGCCGACAACCTTGTAAACGATTTCGACGAATTCTACCGGGGGTAACCCGTCGCAATCAGCGGGAAGAAAACCGGTCCGGAAGATGCCGAAAGGCCGCCGCAGCAAGGGCGGCAATGAGCGCTGCACGCGAAACATGACAAACTGACCCGGATGGGCATTTTCGCCAAAGCCAGGGGCCAGAACTTTCATCCGGAAATATCCGGGTGAAATCTCCTGGTTGGAAATTATTTTGGTCCGGTAATTCTTCATAATCTGTTTGCTCTCCCGAATGAGACTGTGACGCATCAACATATTTAAAAAGACAATTTATTGAACGCAGATAAAAGCTGGGAACAATCTTTAGCCGCGATGAAAATCTATCAAGATCTATGGTTAGGTCAAAACCATAGTAACAAGAGCTTTTGCTTTACATAGATTTTCATAGATTCTGATCGCGGCTAAATTAAAGTTGTAGCTTTTAAGCTTTTGCTTTCGTCTGCGTTCAATAAAAGGTTTACAGCTTTACCTTAAGGCTCTTCATTATACGTCATGACCAAAGCATCTTCGCCATCCGGATAGTATGCAGAGCGTTTACCACAGGCAGAAAAACCAAAACGTTCGTACAAAGAGATGGCCGGAACATTGCTGGCGCGAACCTCAAGACAGACTGAAGTCAAACCAGACAACCGACTGCGTGCGATGACGTGATCAAGTAACCGGGCAGCGACTCCATGCCTTCGCATCGCGGGCAAGGTCGCCAGATTCTGAATCTGCAGTTCGCCGGCAATCAGCCAGGAGCAGAGAAACCCGGCTAACTGATCGCGGTGCCAATAGAGATCCACTGACGCAACCGGGTTTTCAAGCTCGTCGGCAAAGTGCTGCAAGCTCCAGGACTCTTGCTGACTGACGCATTCGAGCTGATGTACTTCTGCAAGGTCACCCCGTTGCATAAGTATGATACTGTCACCATCAGGCAAAAGTTGCATTTGGTTGGTTTGCATCAAGCTTCTCTTTAAGGTTCAGGGGCTGGGGGCTTATAGCTTACAGCTTACATCTTACAGCGATTCATAATAGGCTACCCTTCCCGGACTGTAAAGAGAGAGATTCGTCGTCATTTTCATGCTTTGCAATTGACAACCTGCAGCAGGGTGATTTATTTAATAGGGCTAGCTCACAAACTTGGATTTAAGGCTGAACGGTGAACAAAGATTTACCGTTTGACCCTCGCTGGTATCTGTCGGAAACTCGGGGCGGATACAGTGGGTTTCTGATTCGGAAACCAGCAATTTTTCGCAAGGTCAAGGAAATCAAGCATTTGAGCGGAGGCGTAGTACTTTACGTCGCACAATCAAATGCGCAGATTGACGCTGAGATTGCGGAAAAGGGCGGTTTCCGGGCAGAAACCAGCGAATTCAGGTTATAACCAAGGAGTACCACTCTTGTCAGATCGTTCCAGTATGACCTACAAAGGCGCCGGCGTTGATATTGAAGCTGGTAATCGATTTGTCGACATGATCAAACCCCTGGTCAAGTCAACTAACCGTCCGGAAGTCCTCGCTGATATCGGTGGCTTCGGTGGTCTCTTCTCTCTGAACAAAGACAAATATCAGTCCCCGGTTCTCGTCTCCTCAACCGACGGGGTTGGCACCAAGTTGAAACTGGCATTTCAACTCGATCGTCACGACACGGTTGGCATTGACCTGGTCGCCATGTGCGTCAATGACATCATCGTCCAGGGTGCTGAGCCGCTCTTCTTCCTTGATTACTTTGGTACCGGCATGTTGACCCCGGAAAAAGCCACTGAGGTGATCAAAGGTATTGCCGAAGGTTGTCGTCAGGCCGGTTGCGCTCTGATCGGTGGAGAAACAGCCGAGATGCCTGGCTTCTACAGTAAGGGAGAATACGATCTGGCTGGCTTTACTGTTGGCGTGGTTGATCGTGACTCGATTATTGATGGTTCCAGCATCCAGGTTGGTGAAGCGGTTATCGGCATTGCCTCAAACGGATTGCATTCCAACGGATATTCTCTGGCCCGCAGCATTGTTGATGAACGTCTGGGAGGTGATCTCGACGCTCTTCATCCTGATCTCAATGAATCGCTCGGTGAAGCGTTGCTTCGCCCCACCAAAATTTATGTCAAAGCAATCCTCAACCTGCTGCGCGACTTCGATATCCGCGGCATGGCTCATATCACGGGCGGTGGATTACTCGATAATGTCCCGCGCGTCCTGCCCAAGCACTGCAAGGCAATTATTCGTAAGGACTCATGGCCCAAGCTGCCGCTTTTCGAACTTCTGCGCGAAGCTGGCAATCTCGAAGAGAAAGAGCTGTATCGCACCTTCAATTACGGCATCGGTATGGTCCTCGTTGTCCCAAAAGATTCTGCTGATGACATTTTGTCCCGCCTGTCAGGGTTAAATGAACAAGCCTACATTATCGGCGAAATTGCTCCCCGTAACGACCAAAGTGAGCAGGTCGAACTGGTTTAGTGATGAAAGGGCCGTGATGAAAGGGCCGTGACGCGTCACGGATTATTCGTCACGGATTATTCATCACTGATTACGAATCACCTCTTTTCCCGTTCCGGAGTTTTTTCATGGCCAAAATGTTACGCATCGGTGTTCAGGCGTCGGGTGGCGGCACCAACCTGCAGGCGATCATCGATCGTTGCCAGGATGGCTCTCTTGCGGCAGAAATCGCCGTTGTCATCACCAACAATCCAGGCGCCGGGGCGTTGGACCGTGCCAGAAAAAGTGGGATTAAGACCCTCTGCATCAACCATCGCGACTTTTCACAACGTGAAGATTTCGACAACGCTGTTGTCAATGCTTTGCAGGAAAGGAAAGTCGATCTTGTGGTTCTGGCTGGTTTTATGCGTATCATCACCCAGACTTTTATCGATGCGTTCCCGGAGCGGATTATTAATATTCATCCTGCCCTGCTGCCAGCCTTTCCCGGTCTGCACGTACAACAGCAAGCCATCGACTACGGGGCACGTTTCTCTGGCTGTACCGTGCACTTTATAGACGGCGGAGTCGATACCGGACCGATTATCATGCAAGCTGTCGTACCCATCCTGCCCGATGATACTGCCGACACCCTGGCGGCCCGCATTCTTGAGCAAGAGCACCAGGCTTACCCCAGGGCAATCCAGCTGATTGCTGAAGGACGGCTTCGCGTTGATGGACGGTTGGTGATCATTGAACCTGCTTCTCCCCCCGAGGTGACGGCAATGCTCAATCCATCGACTGAAGGCTGATCGTTTAATGGCCAAGGAACGGCCCTCAGAGGGCAAAGCCAAGACAATCCTGATCAGTGCCTGTCTATTAGGCCTGCCGACCCGCTATGACGGCAAAACCAAGCTCTCACAGAGAGTCATCGACTATCTGCAACGCGAGGATCTTCTGCCCATCCCGGTCTGCCCTGAACAACTCGCAGGAATGTCGACACCCCGCGAAAAAACTTTTTTCCATTCAGGTACCGGCCAGGATGTTCTTGCGGGAAGCGGCAAAGTCGTTTCTGCCTCAGGTCAGCCAATGAATGAGGTTTTCTGCCGTGGCGCAAAGCTTGTCCTGAAGATTGCCCGACTGAGTGATTGCCATCACGCGCTTCTGAAGGAGCGCAGCCCCTCTTGCGGGGTTCATCAAATCTATCTTGGTGAGGAATGTGTCACAGGTGTTGGAGTGACCACTGCCCTGCTGATCAATGAAGGATTGGAAGTCATCTCAGAGGAAGATCTTTAGAATGAGCTTTATTGTTGAACGCAGATGAAATCAAAATCTTAAAAGCTACAACCTCAATTTAGCCGCAATGAAAATCTATCAAGGTCTATGGTTAGGTCAAAACCATCGTGATTTAGTGCTTTTGCTTTACATAGATTTTCATAGATTCTGATCGCGGCTAAAGATGGTTCCTTGGGTTTTTTGTCACAAACCACAGCTTCGCCAGTCTGTTGCGATTTTTTTCATATTTTGAGCAAGCAGGACAATCGTAAATCCATGAGCATCAAACAGTACGATATTGCAATCATTGGCGGCTCACTTTCGGCCCGTATCGCAGCGGCCCTTTTCGCTAAGCAAGGGAGCAAAGTCCTCTTCTTACGTTATCGGGAAGCCGCGGCACCAGAATGGTTTCATTCCTCACTTTTTCTCGAAAAGCTGCTTGGCACCCTGGGTGGCCGATCATGTTTTGTGGCACAAAAACCGATTCAGATCCTCTCGCGTAAGGCGCGCATAACGCTGAATAACGACATCCCACTTGATCACGAGCTGAGCAGGGAGTTTGGCAAGGACGGTCCTGCTATTTCAAAATGGCTGGAACAACTGCGGGGGCAAGGTTTTCAACTCGAGAATCTCTTGTGGGAGAATTGCGGGTTGCCCTGGCCATCATTCAAGACAATGACCAGCTTCAAGCTGCTCAGTCTACGGCGCAAAATCAGCCTGGCTGAGCTTGATGCACCGATAGCAACCGCAATGAGCCAACTTCCGCAAGCGGCCTTTGAATTTGTAACGGACCTTCTACAAGGCCTCTCACTAAAGAGAATCAACGAACTGTCACACGCTCAGGCAGCTCTATTGTGGACTCAGGCCGTGCGACCTGAGAATCTCAAAGAACCGGACTTCAGTATATTATTGAGCAAGCGCTTCGATCAGTTTCATGGTTTAAAGACAGACCTTGAAGACCTCGACTCTATTGATTTCAATGGCTCACGATGGACTGGTGGAAAGATAAAGGGTGGCGGCCAGTTTACTGCCGCAACATTTCTGCTTGGAGACACACGCTGGGTGGATCGTTTCAAACCAGGCAAGGTTACAGCACTACCATTGCCGCAAGCTCCTGTGAGACAAAACACCAGTAACCTGACCGGACAGCTATCGCCACTATTGGCATCTCGGGTTATTTGCGGCGGAGAAATGCCGCTGCGCCTGGCAATTGAGGAGGATGAGGATAGACTCTGCGGCCACATCCTCTGTGCTGGTGAGATGCCAGAAGAACAATTGCGAAGACAAGTCGAAGTGGCGCTCCCCTTTGCTAAATATGAACTTTCAGCAACAGAGGAGAAGATTTCGTCACAGAGGAAACCATCCACAGCAAGTCAGCTACAGAAGCTTACAAAGTTGCCGATACGGATCGGCAGCAATCTTTATTGTGCTGACAGTAGCGCTTTATTGCCGGAGATGGGAGCTTCCGGAGCAGCCCTGCTCGGCTGGACCTTGGCGGAGAATCTTGCAGGCAAGCGCAAACCGGGCTCAAAGTAAGAAAACCTCTTGCAAAGGGGTCATATTCATGCTAGAAGATTCCGTTCAGTACATATCAGGAGGAGCAAAAAAATGGCAAACGAATGCGATGTATGTGGGAAGAAACAAATGACCGGCAACAATGTCAGCCATGCGCACAATAAGACCAAGCGGACCTTTCAGCCTAACCTGCAGAAGGTGCGGGCTGTTAAAAATGGTTCTGTGTGCAGCATGAAAGTCTGCACGCGCTGCATCCGATCAGGGGCTATTCAAAAAGCCAGTTGATCTGATTATTGCGAAAGCACAAAGGGGCAGCCTGTTTCAGGCTGCCCCTTTTTTATGTTTAGCGGGCACTCTGTCGAACTTGCAGAAGAGAAGCTCCGGGGTGAGGGTCTTTTTGCTTACTTTTGTTGCCGGGAGAAAGTGTGGCGTCTGGCGGGACGCGACCCGCCGCTTCTAAAGGTTTCTGCTTTTATCTCTCAAAACGACTCAAACAAAACCGTCGGTCCCGGCCGACTGCCGGGTGACTTTCTTTCCAAAGCCAAAGAAAGTAACCAAAGAAGGCTTTGCGCTGCGCTGGGCACTTCTTGCGCCGAGGGTCGGTGTGTTGAATACTTTTGTGCTATTGGATTCTCTTTGCGTCGTTGTCTGCTTCTACTTACTTGCAGTTGTGATTGGCGTGGCTGTCTACTGATCTAGCGTGGTTTGCATTTCAGGAGACCTGAGAATCTAAGCGATAAACCTACTTATTAATTCAGGAGTTTTATACTTTGGGTTTAATGTTGTTTAACTGCCGAACATTTAAAGATTAGAACAGTGCTTGTTGGTAACAAGAACGGGTCCTCAAGGACCCATTCTCATAACAAAGCAAAAACTATTTTTACGCTACAGCAATCCACTCTATCTCTATGGACGCACCTTTCGGTAAAGCAGCCACCTGCACACAAGCTCGCGCTGGTGGAACTTCAGTAAAAAATTCACCGTAAATTTCATTGACCGTCGCGAAGTCGGCAAGGTCTGTCAGGTATATTGTGGTTTTGACAATATCCGAGAAATCACGTCCCGAAGCTTGCAGCATAGCTGTCATGTTCGCCATCACCTGACGGGTCTGTTCAACAATTCCACCCGCAACGATGTTGCCGCTCGCCGGATCCAAAGGAATTTGTCCGGAGTAAAAGATAAAACCACCGGCCCGGATAGCCTGTGAATATGGTCCGATTGCTGCTGGTGCAGCACTGGTTTGTATCTGTTTTTTCAGCATAAACATCTCCTTATGCGAGACAATGGGGTTAATTTGTCCAGGCCCTTTCTGCGTGCCTTTGTGGAGAACATAACGATATTTAATCGTTACTTCTTGTGCCCAACTCTTACCCGTTCGACCTGACTGACCCCTTTGACTTTTCGAACCGTCTCCATCACCCGATTCAGATGCTGGACGTCTTTGACTTCTACATCGAAACTATTCACACCACGCCCGTCACTTGTCGAATAAACGCTGGCACGCAGGATATTTGCCTCGCACTTGGTAATCACCTTGGTGATCGTTGCAAGAATCCCCTTCTGGTCCTGACAGTAGACCCTGATCTTGACTGATCGAGTCGCACCTTTCTGTCGATTCCAGGAAACTTCAATACGACGTTCAGGGTCTGTCTCTAAAACGCGCGGACAATCTGCGGCGTGCACGGTCACCCCCATTCCCTGTGAGATAAAGCCAATCACTTCATCTCCTGGAAGTGGATTGCAACATTTGGAAAAACGCACCAGGATCCCGTCTAGCCCCTGAACGTTGATGGCGTCGACGGGCTTTCTGCGAATTTTATCCAACATCTGGCTGATACGGCCAGCTTTGGGCGCCTCTGCTTTAAATGGCTCGGGGATGAGCCGCGAGAGAACCTGGTTGCACGTTATTTTGCCGTAACCGACAGCTGCCTGCAGGTCTTCAACACTGCGGAAACCAAGCTCGGTAAAAGTCCCCTTCATCGTATCAAGGTGGATCGCACGCTTGTAACTAAAACCGTACTTGCGCAATTCCTTCTCCAGAAGTTCGCGTCCCAGTTCCAGACTCTGCTGATGTTCCTGTTCCTTGATCCAGCTACGAATCCGGTTTTTCGCCTTGGATGTTTTGACAAACTTAAGCCAGTCTTTACTCGGGGTCTGGTTTGCAGAAGTTGTGATTTCTACAACATCACCGGTTTTCAGCTCAGTTTTTAAGGGGACCAGGCGACCGTTCACCTTGGCGCCGGTACAACGTTGGCCAACATCAGAATGAACGCTGTAGGCGAAATCGATTGGCGTACTGGATTTGGGAAGTTCCTTAACATCACCATTCGGCGTGAACACGTAAACTTCTTCAGGGAAAAGATCCACCTTGACAGAAGACATGAACTCACTGGAATCCTTGAGTTCCTTCTGCCACTCAAGCATCTGTCTCAACCAACCGAAGCGCCCTTCATCAGAGCGTTTGGCGGATTTCCCCTCTTTGTACATCCAATGTGCTGCGATCCCCTGCTCGGCGACCTTATGCATTTCGGCAGTACGAATCTGGACTTCCATGCGCTGACCGGCTGGCCCAAAAACCGTGGTATGCAACGACTGATACATATTTGCCTTGGGCATGGCGATAAAGTCTTTAAAGCGCCCCGGCACCGGTTTCCAGGAAGAGTGGATAACGCCAAGCATGGCGTAGCAATCGCGCACACTCGGCACGATAACACGGAAGGCGATCAGGTCATGGATCTGGTCGAAGTCGATCTTCTGTTTGAGGATCTTGTTGTGAATTGAGCAGATGTGTTTAAAACGACCCTGAACCTGCCCTTCTATATTGTGCTCGCGAAGAGTTTCATCCAGACGTTTTTTGACGTCAGTGACGTAATTATCTGTTTTGCGTCGATTCTGATCGACCTGTTTGGCCAGGGCCTTGTAGGTTTTCTCCTCAAGATAACGGAGAGAAAGGTCCTCCAATTCACTTTTCAGCCAACTGATGCCGAGACGATTCGCCAACGGCGCATAAATATCCGAGGTCTCCTGAGCAATCTTCAGACGACGCTCCTCAGGTTGACTGCCAAGAGTCCGCATGTTTTGCAAGCGGTCGGCGAGCTTTACCAGTATAACGCGAATATCCCTGGCCATGGCGAGCAACATCTTGCGGAAGTTCTCAGCCTGGCGCTCTTCACTGGTCCTGAAGGTGATCTTACTGATTTTGGTAACACCGTCGATCATTTCGGTCACTTCGTCACCAAACAGTTTACGAAGTTCTTCTTCTGTGGAGAGCGTGTTTTCGAGGGTGTCGTGCAGCAGACCTGTGACAATGGTCGGCACATCCATACGCAGACGCGTCAGGATAAATGCGACTTCCATCGGGTGGGTCATGATCGATTCACCGGAAAGTCGGGTCTGACCCTGGTGTATCTTTGCAGAATACGCGCAGGCTCTACGCACAGCGTCGAGGTCGGCTTCGGCGTGATAAGAGCGGATTTCTTCCAGAATGTCGTCGATACGAATCATAACCGACGCCTATGAGCCTGTCCGAGAATAAGGGCCGAAGCGAAAGTCCAGAAGTTTGAGAACAGATTTCAGTTCGTTTGCAGCTCCATAGCCATAGCTATAGCACAAAAAGGAGCTGAGATATGGGCCGAACAGCCTAATTTGCAGCCAGTTCATGGATAGTACGACAACCTTCTAGAGAATACCAAAAGCAAAATTATTCTGAACAGATATCGACTATGCTATTATTTTCTCCCATCCCAGAGGAGATTGCCAT
>JAGXHM010000005.1 GCA_024636155.1 Deltaproteobacteria bacterium | reverse complement strand
GCAGCCTGTCGGACAATCAGGGCTGAAGCGAAAATTTGGATGTTTGAGACCAGATTTTAGCTCATTTGAGAGTAATAGCCGTAGCTATTGGTCGAAAAGGAGCTGAGATATGGGCCAAACAGGCGAATTTGCAGCCAGTTCATTGATAGCCCGACAGGCTGCTAGGGAGCCACACTATGGACATTGTCAAAATTCTTCTGGCCCTTTTTCTTCCTCCTGTAGCAGCATTCATGCAAGTTGGTCCGACGCTGCACTTCTGGGCCAATATTGTACTGACCCTTCTCGGTGGTCTTCCCGGCATGGTGCATGCTCTCTGGCTGGTTGTGACAAAGAAATAGTTTCTTAGCGTCACTTTGGATCGATCCCAGCAAAGCCCCTTTTCTCAATTAATCATGAAGAGGCGATAAATAATGAGCTACGCGCAAATATTGAATCACCACATCATCAGCGAACGCTACTTTTTCCCTCGCAAAGCGACAATTCCACGGCCATTCTGGGTCGAGTGCGAAGATGCTCGTCTGGCATGCGCCTATCATGAGATAGATGCCAATGCACACACCATTGTCCATTTTCATGGCAACGGTGAAGTGGTCGCAGACTACCTTGACGGCTTTCCCGAGTTGCTCGGTCGCATGAACTGCAACTGCTTTCTTGCAGAGTTCAGAGGTTATGGTGGATCTACCGGGTTGCCTCAGCTCGGCAAAATGCTTGAAGACGTTCAACAAACCATCGAAGCAATCGGTCAGTCGCATGACAAACTGATTTTGTTTGGACGTTCTGTCGGCTCACTCTTTGCCATAAAAGCAGCCGAACTCTTTCCAAATGTAGCCGGCCTGATTCTGGAAAGTGCCATCGCCGACCCGCTGGAGAGGCTGCTGTTAAGGATTCATCCTGAAGAGCTTGGGATAACCCAATCCAAACTGGCGGAGGCCGTTATACAGGTCATAGATATCCAACAGATCATGGCGCGCTTTACCAAACCAACCTTGATTATGCATACTCGTCATGACGGCCTGATTGATGCCAGCCATGCCGAACGACTCACCGACTGGTGTGGTGGCCCGGTCCAGCTTGAGATCTTTCCACAGGGCAATCACAACGACATCATGTTTGTAAATGGCTCACAATATTTTGCCTTGATCAACGAGTTCCTCAGCTCGATCCGAAATTGAGATAAAAACTTATGACAGGTTGACGAACTGCATGCCAAGAGGTAGTTTGTAAGAAAAAGAAATGGAGGATAACCATGGCTGAAAATGATTGTTTGAACCCGGAAGAGCACTGTGAATTGCATATGTGCCAGCTAAAGGCAACCACGCTCAACGATGAGATCAACAAGTTGTATGAGAACCCTAAATTTATTTGCGGAAACTGTGGAGTCAAGGTCAACAGGGGAGAGAACCTCTGCAACCCTAAACCAATTTGAACGACTCTAAAGATAAGAACAAGACGGCGTGCTCACCAAACATGAGCACGCCGTCTTGTTTTTACGTTATTTCCAAAGCAGTCAAACAACAAAAAAACGCCATGAGGAGGTAGTCATGGCGCAAGGTTAAGGAGGTTAAAAAGAAGGAGGTTTATTCTCTTTGAGTATAATTGTCCCCACCATCAAACAAAAGGTGACATACCGCATAATGTTCTTCCGACCTAAGCACGCACGAACGGCTCAAAGAGACAAAGTCAGGGTTGTACTGATTGAGGCAGGAATTTCCCCTTTTTATCATCCCAAGAATAACTCCCGGCATCCCAAAGTTCTTCCAGATCATGCCAGTCTATGTGTACACCAGCCATATCTTCAATAGTGAAAGAGCCCTCCAGCATTTCGCCATCATCAATTCGTCCATTACCATCCGCATCGACCCAGTGAACAGGCGCAACGGCGATCTTACTCTCCCCCTGGATCGGCACGGCGGACTGGTTCCCATCCCTGCTCTCAACAATTTCCCCCTGGAAGCTTTCATTTGAATCAGGCTTGGCTGCGGGATCTACCTGAACCAGGTACACAACCCGATCTCTGTCGTCACCGGCCTTGATAATCCAGCGGGCAACCCCATTCACGTTATCAAGGCTCGATGCTGGAGGGTTGGCTTGAACGAGCTTCCAACCTTTCGGAAAATATTCACGAATGATAATTCCTCCGCTTTTGGCACGGTGTGTCATACGAATCTGCACCGGGATCGAACTCCCCGGACCGGCAAAGTCAGGAAGGATCCTTTCTGCAGTCACTGACGCAGGCAACGAAGGAGACTTGGTAAGAAAAGAAAAGAGAGCAAGAGATACTATCAGGATCAAAGCCACAATCATGAACCAGAGAGCTGGTGACAGTTTTTGCGTAGGAAGATCTCCTTCAACAGGCTCATCTGCGAGTTTAAGCAGGATGTCAGCAAGCGGAACTTCCAGTGCTTCCGCCAGTTTCAATGCATTTTCACGTCGGATAGTCGGATAACGGTTGTTTTCCCACCGGGAGATCGTGTCGGTAGTCACCCCGACTACCTTACTGACATAAAACTGGGTCAACTGTTGTCCTTCACGGATACGTTTGACCTCTGTGGCATCGATACAGACCGTGGAGGATTTATCATCATAATTGTTTTGAATCATGTGAGGAGTTTATCAAGCTAATGTCTGCCGAGTAAACATGAAAATACGTAATGTCGACAGGCTTGATACTTTAAAGTATAAACATCTGAAATCACTTGATTTAAACCAGACATCTAACGACATTCATCTAGATGTCTGATGACTTCAAAACATGGTTAGGATACAAACAGCACAAATGAATTGAGGCAATTCTGCCCCGCACAAACTTCTTAGGAAACAGGAGAACAAAATGAAGAAACTAGTATTAATCATGATGCTGCTGACCTTCGTCACTGCCAATGTTGCAATCGCTGCCGACGTTGTCGTTTACGAAAACGCGAAAGGAAACATCACCTTCGACCACAAAGCTCATCAGGAAAGTGTGGCTGGCGACTGCACAAAATGCCATGAAGGGACCCCGGCAAAGATCGAAGTCGACAAGGATTTCGGTCACAAGACCTGCAAAACATGCCACAAAGAGATGGACGGTCCGACCAAGTGTAACGACTGCCACAAGAAGTAAGTTCCGAACTTACGCAATACGACAAAAAGAGCGCTGGGTTTCCAGCGCCCTTTTTTTTGAAAAAATCGACGAATTACCTCGGTTGATTTTTTGAGATTTCAATCCATTATCATTTTTTTCTCACAATTTTCTCACAATTTAGTTGTCAAACAGAATCTGCTTTGGTATATTTTGGGCAACTCTTCGATTGCCTGCAAGCCGAAGAGCTCTATGGACCCCGCGTATCCCCCCCCTCCTTACGCGGGGTCTTTTTTTCTCAATTCTTCCAACTCAACAAGAGCACCCCGAAAGCCCCCCCTTACAGACTGTTGACAATGTCCTTGTCAAATTGTTGGGGAATTCTCCGCACAGGATCAATACCTGTTGTCCGCAGCTTGTCAGGATACGGAAAAGATGGCACAAAACTTCTCACCGCAAAAAAAACTGCAAAAGAAAACCCCGCATCCAAAAATGCGGGGTTTGTCATTAATCTGTAAGGGGTGCCCGGGAGGCACCCCTTATTTTATTTGCATATGAACTGTCAGCTTAGAGACCGGCAGCTTCTTCCAACATCGAGGTAGTAACCGACTTGGGACGCTCGATAGCGTAACCAAGAGCACGGTCCCAAGTAATGTTGGCGAGGCAGCCGAGTGCACGGCCGATACCAAACAGAACAGTGTAAAATTCATACTGCTCAACACCGTAGTACCACTGGATGACACCAGACTGTGCATCAACATTTGGCCAGGGGTTCTTGGCTTTGCCATGCTCAAGGAGCACGTCAGGAGCAACTTCAAAGATCATCCGAATCAACTGGAAAAGCGGGTAGTCTTTGAGACCTTCGGTCTTCATGCAGAATTCACGCTGTGAGGTGTAGCGAGGGTCAGTCTTGCGCAGAACGGCATGACCGTAACCTGGGATAACCTGACCGCTGTTGAGAGTCTCCCACAGAGCTTCCTTGAGCTTCTCTTCGGTCGGAACTTCGCCACCCAGTTTTTCCATGAAAGCTTGAGTCCAACGCAGAACTTCTTCGTTGGCCAGACCATGCAGAGGACCAGCAAGACCATTGAGACCCGCGCTGTAGGAGTAGTACGCGTCGGACAGAGCCGAAGCCACCAGGTGAGTGGCGTGCGCAGAAACGTTACCAGACTCATGGTCAGAATGCAGGATGAAGTACATACGTGCGACATCATCATAAGGAGCATCGATGCCCATCATGTGAGCGAAGTTTCCACCCATGTCGAGTTTTGGATCAGCAGCAATTTGATCGTCGTTCTTGTACTTCTTACGGTAGATGAAAGCACCGATAGGACCAAGTTTTGCCATCATATTGTTGGAGTCTTCATACATGTCTTCCCAGCAAGTCATCTTGTTGAACTTGCCAGCCGCATAGTTATGAGCGAAGACTGAGTCATGCTGCATGGCCAAAACTGCAGAGGAGAACATGGTCATCGGATGTGTATCATTCGGCATAGCATTGAGTATGTCATAAACATACTGAGGAACCGTAGAACGAGCCTTCCAGTCTGCAACAACTTCCAGAGTCTGCTCCATGGTCGGAACATCACCGGTCAGCAACATGTACCAGAAACCTTCGACATAAGGCTGATCACTGCCCGGAACCTTCGGCAGGGCAGCAAAGGTCTCAGGAATGGTCAAGCCGCGAAAGCGGATACCTTCAAAGGGATCCAGATAGGAGATGTCTGTTACCAGACTCTTGATACCACGGGCACCACCAATCGTCTGGGCAATAGTTACATCACCAAGTTTGACATCGCCAAACTCTTTGACCAGACGGGTGGTCCGTGGACGATGTGCATCAATTTTTTGACGTAGGACTTCTTTCAGTGTAGACATACGCTTCTCTCCTTTGGGAATGGAATGGTGGTGGGCAAGACCCACCAGAGTAAAACTGTTCCTTGTTTACAAAACAACTGTCAAATGACAAAACATCCCGCCGAGAGCTCAACCTTGGTGCGTTGTACCCGCACCAGACAGAAGACAAATGCGGCGGGAAAAATAATTAAGAGATCAAGGGCAAAGCATGCTTGTTATTCTTTACCCTTTCTCATCTTCCAAATAACGTTCTAACAAGTCACCCATAAAGTGTCAAGCCGATTTTGTATACAGTATGCGATTTCTTTTTTCATTAGCGGCATGCTTTTCATTTGCATTACAAATCGACCATGTTAAAATGCACAATATTTAGGCAAAACTACTTATGAATATCGGCTCACTGAAACTCGAAAACCCCATTATTTCAGCACCCATGGCGGGAATATCGGACTTACCCTATCGTCTCATTATGAAGCGCCATGGTTCGGCCCTGGTCTTCACCGAGATGATCAGTGCCAATGGACTTTTCTTTAACGGTAAAGCCACCCGTGAGCTGTTTAACTCGCGCGCAGAAGAGCATCCGCTCGGGATCCAGCTGTTCGGCGAGGACCCGGAACGCTTGACAGAGGCCGTCAAACAAGTAGAAGATTGCGGCGAACTGATTGATCTCAACCTCGGTTGCCCGGTCCAAAAAGTCATTCGTTCAGGAGCTGGTAGCGCTCTACTGCGCGAGCCGATCAAGGTCGCTCGCATTATCTCTGCGATACGCCAAGCGACCGCACGGCCACTGACCATCAAGTTTCGCTCCGGCTGGGATCACGAGTCGATTAACTTTCTCGAGATTGCCCGTATCGCTGTTGAAGAAGGGGTCGACGCTGTCACCTTACACCCGCGGACACGTTCGCAGATGTTCGGTGGGCAGGCCGACTGGCAGCAGATCAAGAGACTCAAAGATACCCTTTCAATCCCTGTCATAGGTAGTGGCGACCTCTTCTCCGCAGAGTGCATTAAAACCATGTTTGAACAGACCGGATGTGATGCCGTTATGATTGGCCGTGGTGGCTATGGCAACCCCTGGATCGTCAACCAGGCTTTGGACTTGCTCGCCGGACGACCAACAACACAACCGACCCCTGCAGAGCGGCTTGCTGTGGCACGAAACCATTTTGAACTCTGTCTGGAAACCTTTGGTCCACACAAAACGCTGGGACAGATGCGCAAGCACCTCTGCTGGTATGTGCGGGGCATGGAAAATGCTGCCGGATTTCGCGCCGAGATCAACCAGACGAAAACAACCACCGAAATGAGCGTCTTGCTTGAGAGCTTCTTTGCCGATGCTGCCTGATCAGTTCAAAAAAACCGGAACATCCCCCGGCACCGACTCGGCTCTCTACGGCATGATCCTGGACAACATCGACCGTGCCGTGGTTGCCTTCGACCAGAAGGGCCAGATCACCCTCTTTAACCCGGCCGCTGAAGCACTCATGGAGCGCTCATCGCGGCAAATGATTGGACAGCACTACCAGGCACTATTTAAAAACCAGAAAACCCTGCTCTACCTGGTTAAAGTTGCGTTAGAGGAAGGCCGCTCCATAACCGATGATGAGGGACTTTACCTGCATCGCTCAAATGCCGAACCATTGCCTGTCAATGCTTATGCTGCACCCATTTACACCAGCAAAAGCAGCCAGGACGGTGTGGTTATGATCATTCGTGACTTGTCGAGGATCAAGGAGCTTGAAGGGACTTTGCGCCGCGCCGATCGTCTGTCGATGCTTGGCACCCTGGCCGCCGGATTGGCACATGAGATCAAGAACCCGCTGGGAGGAATCAAGGGTGCGGCGCAGCTGCTCGCCATGGAGCTAACCGAAGAGAGCTCCCTACAAGATTACACACGAATAATGATCAAAGAGGTGGAACGAATCAATTTCATCATTGAGGAATTGATGGATCTTGGCAACCCACGCCCGCCTGAGATCGGTGAAGTTGAACTGATCAAAATTCTTGGAGATATCGTCTTGTTGCAAAGAGAAGCGGCACGCGGTCAGAGCATCAAGTTCCACTTAAAACTCGACCCGAGTATCCCCCCGATTCAGGGGGATGAGAGCCTTTTGACCCGACTTTTCCTCAATCTCATAAAGAATGCCAGAGAAGCAATCACTCATGGGGGCGAAGTCTTGATAGAGACCAGAATTTCCTCTACTTACCATATGACCAACCCGGGCAGACGCTCATCACCGATGGTGGACATCTCGATCAGCGACAATGGCTGCGGCATTAACCCAGAAGAAATGGAGCGAATTTTCACTCCTTATTTCACCACCAAGAACAAGGGAAGTGGCCTCGGTCTGGCGATTTCCCAGAAGATAATAGAAGACCACCATGGCTTGCTGAAGATTGCAAGCACCCCTGACGAGGGGACAACGATGACTGTCTCATTGCCACTTCACCGTTAAGGCAGGATATTTTAAAGGAGCAAGTTGCATGTCGATCAAACGGATTCTGGTTGCAGACGATGAAGAGAGCATTCGCTGGGTCCTTTCCAAGTCACTGACCAAGCAAGGCTTTGAGGTTGACCTGGCCAGCAACGGCAAGGACGCCTTGCTCATGAGCAGGAAGCAGAGTTATGACCTGGCTGTTCTTGACATTAAAATGCCAGGACTCTCCGGATTGGAATTATTAAGCAAATTCAAGGAGGAATGTCCTCTCGCGCTGGTCGTTATCATGACAGCCGAGTCATCAATGAATAATGCCGTTGAGGCAATGAAACGCGGTGCTTACGACTACCTGATCAAGCCATTTGACCTGGAGGCTCTCGACGCCATCATCTTTAAGGCACAGAAGGCCGCAGAGGTCTCTGCCGAGGTCTCACTTCTTAAACAAGAGATCAAGAACCATTATCAGTTGGAGCGCACGATCATCGGTCAGAGCCAACCGATGCAGAAGATTTACAAGGTTCTTGGCAAGATAGCTCCTTCTGACGTTACCGTTCTGATTTACGGCGAAAGTGGCACCGGTAAGGAACTGATTGCCCGAGCGATCCATTTCAACAGCTCGCGCCTTGGCAAACCATTTGTTGCCCTTAACTGTGCTGCAATCCCAAGGGAACTGCTGGAAAGTGAATTATTCGGTCACGAGAAAGGGGCCTTTACCGGCGCCACAGAAAGAAAGCTGGGCAAGTTTGAACAAGCCAAGGAGGGTACACTTTTCCTTGATGAAATCGGCGACATGCCCTTGGAACTTCAGGCCAAGCTACTGAGGGTTCTGCAGGAGAAGGAGATAACCAGGACCGGTGGTAATACAACAATTCAGGTGAACACCCGTATCGTTGCCGCAACCAATCAGGATCTCAGCGACAAAGTTCAACGGAAAGAATTTCGTGAGGACCTCTACTATCGTCTTAACGTCGTCCCTCTCGAGCTACCCCCACTGCGGGATCGTCGCGAAGACATCCCGAATCTGATCGACTTCTTTCTGGTCAAGGCCAGCGAGGAACACAACACTTCGGCAACCGGTCTCGCTAAAGATGCCATGGAGCTGCTCTGCAATTATGCGTGGCCCGGCAATGTCCGCGAGTTGGAGAACATCATCCAGAGAGCAGCGCTTCTCTCTCCTGACGGGCTTCTGAATGTGACAGACTTCCCCAGCCTGACTATGGGCCATGACAACGGAGCGAATGGAGCTTCATTGGAAGGGTTGATCAATCAGAAATTACAGAGTTCTCTGGCGCAAATCGACCTGCAGGACATGAACAACCTGTATGAGATGGTCCTTCACCAGATGGAAAGGCCACTGATCAATATTGTGCTTGAGAAAACTCGCGGCAATCAGGTCAAGGCGGCTGAAGTTCTGGGAATCAACCGCAATACCCTGCGCAAGAAGATCCAGACCCTCAACATTAACGCCAAGCGCAACTAACGTATGTGGGACACAAAACAAGTCAGGGCAACAGACTTTACAGTAAAAAGCGACCGGTGCTCATAAGTTCAGCGCCGGTCGCTTTTTACTCAGCGTCTACCTTGTGACTGAATCAAAACGTCACTCCCACGCCAATCAAGTGAAGATTGATCCCGGGGTTGCTGTTGTAGAGACTCGCATTTGAGATGTGCTGGAAACGATAGCTGAGTGCAACTCGGCCCAGGTTGAGAGTTGTTCCTACATGGCTCGTGAATTGAACCGGACCGCCGAAGTCCTCACCGCCGAGATTGCTTTCAAACAACCAGGTCGGACGGAAACCACCCTCAAAGCCCCAAGCACCGCCCATCAAACTGAGAACGACATCCATTCCGACGGCCAGCCAACCACCACTATGTGAATCAGCATGCAAATAACCAAGGCCGGCATCCAGACGAGTGTAAAGCTTTGCGTCTGGGCAGAGTTCTTTCTGCCACGGCAATGTCTGCAGGTAATAGATTTCGCCAGCCGCGCGGTCCTCATGCTCTGCCAAGGTGTCTCTACCGCCGCGCACGCCAAACTCCATCGTCGAATCCAACGACCATGATGTCATCGGCAAGAGCAGAACAAGTAAAGCAATGATTAAATAACGTTCCATAACATCCCCCCCTGAGCAATTTCGGAATCTAGCACACAAAGATTTTTCATTTCAACCAGCAAGCTTTCACCATCATCAATAACACCACAAGACCAGTGACTCTTTTCTCTCCTTTATCTCCAGCCAAGGCAATGTTATTTTACAGAGATGCAGCGACTAAATGACGTCACATCACAGACAGAGTTGCCCCGAGTGGCGATCATCGTGGCCATGACCAAGGATCGGGTTATTGGCACTGGCGAAGCTCTCCCCTGGCATCTTCCTGAAGATTTGCAACTCTTCAAACAGCTGACCATGGGTTGTACCGTAATCATGGGACGTAAAACCTATGCATCCATCGGCCGCCCCCTGCCTGAACGGCACAATATCGTTCTGAGCCGCTCTCAAATTGAATTACCGGACGTACAGGTTTGTGCCAGTTTCATCGCCGGCTTAACCGCTGCAGCTCAATTAGGTCATCCGGTCTTTGTTATTGGCGGGGAGGAACTCTACCGGAAGGCACTACCGATCGCTTCGGAATTACATATCTCCTGGATCAAAGACGCTGTTCCCGGCGATGTCTACTTCCCTGAATTTGATCTCGCAGACTGGATCGCTTGCGAAGAGATGAACCATCCAGAATTTCACTACACACACTACCGACGCAAAGTTAGCAGATAGCGAGTTCTCGTCAGCTTCGTCTTTATCCCCTGCCCCCATAATGTTCTGACTGCCCCTAAGAGGCCGTGGCAACAAAACGCGAAAGGATGTCAGCAAATCTCCTGATCATTTTCAAAGCTAAAGCTCCAACCTTATGCAATGGGACAGCGATTCAGCCTCTAAACGAGAAAAGAACGTTTACAATTAATCAGATGACTAATTATGTCGACGCGTTTCACAGGACATTGGCTCAATTCCGTTTATACTCTTTTCAGCTTGCATCTCTACACGCTATCGACAAGAAATCGACGCGACAATTGATGTCTGGGGTCGCTTGGGAAAACCGTTCGACAATCAGGACGTTTTGTCACTTGTCGAAGAGGTGCTGACGGCATCAGCCAGCGGTCTGAAATCGTCGCATAGTCAGACCATAAACAATTAAACGTCAAAAAAATTGTACATTTGTACGGCTAATCGGGAGAACTCATGAGATACAAAATTCTGGCAAGCATGACCATGTTCCTTTTTTTGGCAACAGCAGTGCCAGCAATGACTCTGGACGGAAGCTGCAACATTCGGTTCTTCGGCCAGTCGACCCTGCACGGCTTCGAAGGTCAAGTCGCCTGCCAGCCTTTTACCCTGAGCAGTGAAGGTGACGCAGAAAAGATTGGGATTATCCGGCAACCGGTAATTAAAGTGTTGGTCGGAGAGATGGACACTGACAACTCTGGTCGTGACAAGAAGATGCACGCCATGTTCGAGCAGGACAAATATCCGCAGATTCAGGGCCTGTTTGCCGACCTCGACGCCGATGTTCTTCTGCAGCAGTTACAGACTGAGGATGAGACTCCGGGACAGCTGGAATTTGATCTGAAGATTCGCGAGATCAAGCAGCGAGTACAGGCTGCGACTCGCGACCTGATAGTCACTGCGGAGCAGATTTCGTTTACCATGGAATTCACACTTTCTCTGACCAGCTTCCAGCTTCAAGCACCCAGTGTCCTGGGCTTCATTAAGGTCGACGACCAGGTGCAACTCGAAGCCAGAGTGTTTTTACGGCGGCACTGATCCGCCCCAAGCCACATTGACTTTACTAAGAAGGAGATATCCATGTCCGTATGGATCCAGCATATCGAAACAATGACGCCGGAAACGGTATTTTCCCAGGAATACGCCAGCAGCAAAATGCAGGAATGGACCGGTGATGAGCGTCAACGCCGCATGGTCAGGGCTCTTTACCGGAAATCCGGGATTGATAAACGGCACAGCGTGATCACGTCCTTCGACCAGGACTTACCCGATGACTTTTTCCCTCTTGGTGCGGATGGGCAGCGCCGAGAGTTGTCCACAGGCGAACGCAATAAAATTTACACCCGGGAATCCCAGCTCCTCGCGGTTAACCTGGCCCGGCAGGCAATCGCCAACTGTCCCGGGCTGGAGCCAAACGAGATTACTCACGTGGTCACGGTCTCCTGCACCGGTTTCTGTAACCCTGGTCCCGATTACCACATCGTCAACGAACTCGGTCTGTCGTACGCCACGCAGCGTTACAACCTCGGCTTCATGGGTTGTTATGCGGCCTTCCCCGGCTTGCGTATGGCCAGGCAGTTTTGTGAAGCCGACCCGAAGGCTGTGGTCCTGGTGATGTGCCTGGAACTCTGCACGCTACACCTGCAACTCAATGGTGGTGAAGACTCCATGCTTGCCAACTCTCTCTTTGCCGATGGGGCCGCCGCAGCCATCGTCAGCGCACGCACACCGCAGGAGAATCAGCCTTGCTATCAGCTCGGCGATTTCCATTCGAGTCTGATCCCGAGCGGCAAAGGCGATATGGCCTGGTCCATTGGCGACCTAGGCTTCGACATCGCACTTTCGAGCTACGTGCCAAAGATCATCGGCGCGAACATCCGTGATGCCATCAGGCCAGTGCTCGCTTCCCGGCAATTTGAACTGGAGGATATCACGACCTGGGCCTTCCATCCGGGAGGCAAAGCGATCGTCGACAAGGTTGCTGAAAGTCTCGATCTTACGAACGAGCAGGTCGCCGCCTCCCGCAAGGTTCTCCGCCAGTACGGCAACATGAGCAGCGCAACCGTACTGTTCGTCTTACAGGAGATTCTACAGCAACAAGACCGCCCCCAACATGAAGAAATCTGTGCCATGGCCTTCGGGCCGGGGTTAACCGTCGAAATGGGTCTGTTGCAAGCACAGCGTGCCCACAGCCTGAACAGGACAGAGGCCAAGGCAGAGGTTCTGGCAACGTGATCCTGTGGCTACTGGTTGATTGATGTCTACTCTGGCAAAAAAATACTTGCATTGGCTGTTGGATCGCGGACGCTACCCGGTACTGGCGTGCATACTGCTGATCACGGCGGCACTGACACTCTTTGCTATCAATGTACCTGTTGAACAGGACACCCGCTCGATGAGTGCCCGCCAACCGGAGCAATTTGCTGACCATGAGCGGTTCCTCAACTTGTTTGGCAACGATGAAGATCTGTTGCTGAGTGTTACCCACCCACAGTTGCTCTCCCCAACAGGACTCAGTCTGCTGACCGAAGTGACCAGGCGACTCACAAATCTGGCAGGAGTCCAGCGGGTCCTGAGCTTGAGCAATGCCCGGCAGCTTGTCACCGGCCGGTATGGTGCCGAAGATCGGCCGCTGTTACCACAACCCGATGACACAGATTTCGCGATTACCAGTCAGGCAGCGTTGCGCGCTAACCCCGAATATGAGGGGTTGCTGATCTCTGCAGACCATAAGACAGCCGGGCTGGTCGTCACGTTGCAAGATCAACGCAGCAAGCCAACCCAGCGCCGCAGACTGATCGTTGAGGTGCGCGAATTGATGGCCAGTCTGGCCAATCGTGCCGAGTTTCACCTGACCGGTGTCGGCGTGCAGCAAAGCGACGTGGCCGGTTACATCCAGCGTGACCAACAGGTCATTCTTCCCCTGGTGGCAGTCGTTCTCATGGTCATGTTGGCTGTAATCTTCAGGAGCGTCTCAGGCATCCTGCTGCCGCTACTTACGACGAGCATCAGCCTCATCTGGACCATGGGCCTCTATGCCTTGTGCGGCTTTGAACTCAACACCATCACCTCCCTGCTTTCGCCCGTGGTCATGGTGCTGGCCGTATCAAACAGCATCCATCTTTACAACGGCTGGCTGCATCTTGACGGAGCAGACGATGACCGTATCGCACTGCTTGTCGACAAGGTCGATGTACTGCTGATTCCCTGCCTCTTTACAGCACTGACTACGGCGCTCGGGCTGATCTCGCTGACCATCAGTTCGGTGCCTGCGGTGCGCCAGTTTGGCCTCTTTGCAGCAGTCGGTGTCATTATCTCTTTCCTGGTCAGTCTGACCCTGGTGCCAGTGGCCTTAAGCTATCTTCCCTTACCTGGCCGCCGTTATCGCGAAGGACTCGGCCTGCTGCGCTGGACGCTGCAGACCATCGCCAACCTGACCGTGCAGCATCCCCGGGCAATCATACTTGTCGCCATGCTCCTTCTGGGCGTGTCCGTGGCAGGACTACCTAAACTGCAGAACAACACCGCTCTGATCGCTTTTCTGCATACCGACGCACCATTGGCTATTGATACCCGTTACATTGATGAACACCTTTCCGGTGTCAACGCCCTGGAGTTCATGGTGGAAAAACGGGATGGCCAGCCTCTTGCGGGATCTGTCGATTATGCCAAGCTTGACGCATTTGAGGCTCTGGCCCGTCATCAGCAACCGGTCGCCAACGTCTTTTCGATCCTGAATCTGCTGCGCCGGCTGCATCGTGCCGAGAGCGATGCCGGCTCACCGAGCCTGCCCACCAACGACGATGAACTACGCTACGAACTTGATCTGCTCAGCATGGCAGAGGACCAGCACATGCAAAGTCGTTTTTTGACGTCGGACCTTCAGACTGCCCGCGTCAGTGTCTGGCTCCACGACGTCGGCAGCCATTCCGCAGCAGTTGTTACTGACAATTTACTCAAGCAGGGGCGCATTCTCTTTGGACCAGACTACTGGTTGACGCCAACCGGCAGCTTCTATCAAATGAATCTGGATTCGAACCGACTGGTGGTCGATATGGTGAAAAGTTTCTCTCTTTCGATCGGCCTGGTTCTGCTTTCGATCCTGATCCTGCTCCGTTCATTACGCCTAACCGTGCTGGCAATGATCCCAAATGTCATCCCGATCCTTTGGGCGGTCGGTTTGATGGGCTTCTGCGGCATCGATCTGAGCACCGGCACGGCGATGATCGGTGCCGTGGTCATCGGCCTTGCTGTTGATGACACCATTCACTACTTGGTCCATTACCGTCGAATTTATGCCGGCGTGGCCAGTGAAGCGGTGATAGCCACCACCACCCAGACCGGACGGGCGCTGATGATCGCATCTCTGGTGCTGGCGGTTGGTTTCTGGGCCGGCTGTTTCAGCAGTTTCAAACCGACTATCTACTTTTCATTACTGGTAGGAGGAACCCTGATCGGCGCGTTGATCTGTGACTTGCTGGTCTTGCCTGCCTGCCTGATCCTCAACTGCCCGACCCGCAAGGAGGCACGCTGATGAGAATCGTCATGATAATCTGGATCGTTGTCAGTTGCCTGGCTGTCTGGCCGGTTGCGGCCCAAGAGCTCGAAGTACGCTACGCAGAGCAGTTGGACTGGACCAAAGACAGGATCGTAAAAAGTGTTGTCGTCCCTTCCGTAGAGCAGCCCCAGGGCGAGGTTCAGTTAATCCAGCGCCGCGATCTCCTGGTGGTGCAAACCCTCCTTTCAAGCCGGATTCTGAAACGGGTTGTCGCAGTGATCGATGCCAAGGAAAGCCGTCGCTGGCCCGAGGAACATCAAGGTTATGCCGATTCAAACCACTACCTGGAAGAACTGTTTCGTGCCACAGAAAAGTCATGGGAAGCCTTCAGGCAACGCAGTGACCGCAACCAGGAGCATCAGACTCTTGCGATCGAGTTTATTCTTGGGCCGAAGCAGTCGCTGATCGCCCTGTCGCTGCCACAACTGAGAGAAGATGACGGCAGTCTGCGTCTGATCGGCAAGCAACCGTTAAAGATCTGGCGGGGAGCCGATGATTACGTGCGAGCGAACATTGTTGAAATTATCAAGGACAGTTTTCATCTCGACGACACCGCTACCGAAAAGCTACTAAAACCACTCTGGCCAGGCCGCAAGTCGACCTCGCTGGATTGAGTCAGAGACAAGGAGTCAAACGATGAGATTAAGTATAGCAACCAATTTCGACCGCGAGCTGGTCGAACAGTGTCGTGATTACCCGGTCACTGAACTTTTCGGCAAGCTGCAAACCGACGTGGTGGGTGGCGGACGAGCGCCTTACCAGTTAGCCAAGGTGTCACGTCGGCAACTGGCCGACCATGTCAAGCATATCCGAGATTCCGGAATGGCCTTCAATTACCTGTTGAATTCCGCCTGTATGGGCAATCGTGAGATTACCCGCAAGGGACAAAAAGAGCTCAACAAGCTGCTCGACTGGATCGGCGACATCGGGGTCACGGCTGTGACCGTCGCTTCGCCTTTAATGCTGCAGATGATCAAGACCCGCCAACCAGATCTCAAAGTGCGCATTTCGGTGTTCGGTGGGGTCGATCGGGTCCGCAAGGCACAGATGTGGGAAGAGCTTGGGGCCGACTGCATCGTACTCGACAGCATCCTGGTTAATCGTGAGCTGGAAACTCTGCAGGAGATTCGCAAATCGGTTAAATGCGACCTGGAGCTGATGGCCAACAACAATTGTCTGACCGGCTGCGCCATGTCGCCGATGCACATGAATGCTCTGGCTCATACCGGTCAGTCCTGGCACGAGAACAAGGGCTTCTTCATCGACTGGTGTTTTTTGAAATGTACCGAGATGAAGTTGCGCAATCCGGTTCATTACATCCGTTCGGAATGGATCCGGCCCGAAGATCTGCACATCTATGAAGAGATGGGATACGACCTCTTCAAGATCGCCGAACGCGACATCCCCACCGAGATGATGATGACCAGAATCAGGGCCTACACAGAGCGTCGTTATGACGGCAACCTGCTCGATCTGATTCAAGCCTACGGCTTCAAGGGAATCAAGGAGAACCACAGTTACTACCAGCACGGGCTCAGCTGGTTACTGCGTTTCATCATTCGTCCGGGCATGGCCAATCCATTCCGCATGCTACCGCTCAAGCGCTTGGCCGAGCTACGCGGCATGACCCGTCCAATCGAGGGTCAACCGCCAGTCTATATCGACAACCGTGCGCTCGACGGCTTCATGGAGCGGTTCCGCACCAACAGCTGCATGGGGATCGACTGCGAAGACTGTCTATGGTGCCACGAGTTTGCAGCCAAAGCGGTCAAGATCAATGAAACTAACCGTGCCGCCGCACTCGAGGCCTACGAGGAGCTGTTTGCATCCCTGCATGGCGGCAGCATGTGGTCCTACCTGCCCGAACGCAGTGGCGAGCTGAACCAGTCACCACGCAAGCTACATGAATCAACTTGAGTCTGGAGGAAAATGTGTCAAAAAGCAGCAAGTTTGCCCTGAAGATCAAAGATTATATTCACTCTCCGGAGCGCAAGCGGGAATACAACGAGCAGCATTTCAGCGAGGCAGCCAGCCGCTACGATTTCGCCACCCGTGCGATGTCGCTCGGCCGCGATGCGGCCTGGAAAAGGTTGCTGGTCGCGGCGTTACCGCAGCTTTCGGCCCCGGTCTGTGTCGACCTCGCCTGCGGGACCGGAGACATCGCTTTCCTGCTGGCTGAGAAGTACCCCGCCGGCCGGATCGTCGGCATTGACCTCACTGAACCGATGTTGGCACTGGCTCGGCAGCGCAGCAACTCAATTAATATCGAGTTCGTCCGTCAAGACATGGGGGCGACTGATTTTACAGACGAATCTGCAGACATAGTCACCGGGGGATACGCCGTGCGCAATGCGGCAGAACTCAGTCAGGCTTTTTTAGAGATCCACCGCATTCTCAAGCCAGGTGGTTTTGTTGTCCTGCTTGATTTCTCCAAACCGCCCAACCTCTGGTTCCAGAGGCTGCAGTATCTGGTTTTAAAATACTGGTGTGGCCTGTGGGGTCTTTTGCTGCACGGCAATCCAGAAGTTCACTCCTACATCTCGGCCAGTCTCAAGACGTTCCCGGATCGCAAACAGCTACGGGAGCTCATCGCGGAAACCGGTTTTATTGTCGGTCACTCTCAGCAGTTCTACTTCGGAACTCTGGAGTTGCTGGTTTTGCAGAAACAGACGGTATGAACAGGGACTTGACGAACCTGGGAGGTTGAACGATCAAGGACAGGATCTCGTTTCTTTATTCGTGACAGAGTAGGTGCAAGCTATCAGCGAACAACTTAAAAAGCCGACCATTCTCTGGTCGGCTTTAAGCTGCGTAATCGTCATTTCGCTTTGACCTGCTCTCGAAGCGTGTGAACTCACCGAAGAAAGTCAGTAGCTCTAACCCGAGGGGACCGTTACGTTGTTTACCAATAATCACCTCAGCATTGCGCTCATGGTTTTCAGAGCAGCTGTTGTCACGCTTTTTACAGGCTTCACAGTAGACCGCTTCTCGATAGAGGAACATAATCACGTCGGCATCCTGCTCAATAGCACCTGATTCTCGCAAATCAGAAAGCATAGGTCGTTTGTCTGTGCGGCTTTCCAGAGAGCGGTTAAGCTGCGACAAAGCAATGACCGGCACATTAAGCTCTTTTGCCAGCGCCTTGAGTGATCGGGAGATTTCTGAAATCTCCTGCTGACGGCTTTCTGTGTTTTTACCTGTCATCAACTGTAAATAATCTACGACTACCAACCCAAGATTCTTTTCTGCCTTAAGACGGCGAGATTTAGCACGGACTTCCAGCACACTGATCGACGGGGTGTCATCAATATAGATCGGAGCATCGGCAATACTGCCAGCAGCATTGACCAGCGTCGGGAATTCAGACTGGGCCAATTTTCCGGTACGCACCCGAGTAGCATCTATACGCGCAACAGAACAGAGCAGACGCTGGACAAGCTGTTCTTTACTCATCTCCAGAGAGAAGATCAGTGAAGTCACTGGTTTAGTCGCATACATCGAGGCATTCTCGACGAGATTAAGACAGAAAGCCGTTTTGCCCATAGACGGTCGCGCAGCGACAATAACCAAATCACCGCCCTGCATACCCGATGTCATATTGTCGATGTCTGTGAACCCTGTTGGCACTCCGGTAATCAGTTCTTTACGATCATAAAGTTTCTCAATCGTCTTAATCGTTTCCTTAACAATATCTTTGGTCGAATAGAAGGCCTGTTTGGTCTTCATATTCGCGATCTTGAAAATCTCACCTTCAGCCCAGTCAAGAGAAGCTTCGACCTCGCCGCCTTCATAGCCCTTACTGGCGATCTCAGTAGCCACCTTTATCAACTCACGAGCAATGGCTTTCTCTTTGACGATTTTACAGTAGTAAGTGATATTGGCCGCAGTCGGGACGAAATCGACAAGGGTCGACAGATAAGAGCTGCCGCCAATTTCCTCGAGAACATCCTGATTTTTCAGGACAGCCGTTAACGTCACCAGGTCAGCAGGTTCATTACGTTCGGAGAGTGTGATCAGTGCAGCAAAGATTTTACGGTGTGATGAACGATAGAAGTCTTCTGGACGCAAGGTTTCCAAAGCCCGGTTGAGGGCCTCGTTTTCCAAAAGCACCCCTCCCAGAACAGACATTTCTGCTTCAAGGTTCTGGGGTGGCAGGCGATGTTCGGCGTGACTTGACACGTTCGCCCTCGTAGGTAAGGAGAGGCCTGTTGGGAAACAGGCCCCTGGAATCAATCAAGACAACTGTTTTACAGCTTCAGCCTCAGATGGAGAGAATAGAGGCTAACGCTTAAGCCTCTGCTCTGAGAACATTCACTTTTATGGTCGCATTAACACCAGCATTCAGTTTGAGCTCAACCTCATGTTCGCCAAGTTCCTTGATCGGTTGATCAAGAAGAATCTTGCGACGGTCAATTTCAATACCCTGAGCTGCCAGGCCATCAGCAATTTCCATGCTGGTGACTGAGCCGAACAGTTTGCCTTCTTCGCTAGCCTTGTGCGCAAAGGAACAGACAACGGCCTCAATGCGAGCCTTGATGGCAGCAGCTTCCTTGCTCAACTTTTGTGCTTTGTGAGTCAGTTGGCGCTTGTGATGCTCCATCTCGTTAAGGTTGCGATCATTCGCCGCAACAGCTAAACCTTGAGGGACCAAATAGTTACGGCCATAACCAGGCTTAACTTTGACCACATCACCAATGGTTCCAAGACCTTTAACATTTTCCGTAAGAATGATATCCATCTTTTTATCCTCCCAAAATCTTTATGATTTAGGTTCTTTTGGTTTGCGAAAATCTGCCCACAAGTCAAATACACCGAGACCGGTAACCACCATGGGCAAGGGGTTGACCACTGTGACCAACAAGTAGCCAACAGCTCTAAAAAATGGCGAAAACGCCTTACGGCGGAAAAAACAATCGATCACGGCCAAGCCCTGCAGGAAATAAACCGGTAGCAGAATAACCAGCAGGTTCAAGGCAAATATTCCCGGCAATCCATCGCTTAATGCAAACAGAAAACCAGACGCAATCAATATCCAGACCAGCTGCTCTGGGGCTTTCCACTCAGGGAAAGCTTTGCCAGGCACAGTATATCTGCCGCGTGCAAGCACTGAAAGCAGAAAAACCAGACCAACAGTCATCAAGCCGCTAACGGTTACCGCAATACCTGAATAGGCGTCTTGCAGGAAGACCGCCATCTTTTCGACCGCCAGACCGACCTCTTTCCTTTGGTCTGCCGGAAGGTCAGCCCCAGCGAACATCTCTTGTATTACTGCCGTGGTTTGAGTAATCTCTTTGCCGATCATCTCTCCAGTCATTGCAATTGGAGACTGGCCAACGACCATAGAGACGACAAACAGGCCACAAAGGCTGACCACAACCATTACCAAGAGAACAGCAACAGTAGCTTTGTCCCATGCGACACCATGATTCAGCAACCATGGCAGTGTCGCACCTGGGATGCCAAACTGAACCAGGTACATAATCGCCGGAGACAGATCACTCGTCATAAAGACAAGCAATGTGGTCAACACGACAGTAAAAACGCTAGCCCTCGATCCACAACGCATGCCAACAAAAGCTGCTGGCAATGGCGTCAAGAGATTTAGTGCTACCGCAGCGAAACCTAAAGCGGCAAAGCTTCCAAACAGCGCGTACCCGGCTAAAGACCCAAATACAATATAAATTCCTCGCTGCATAGTCATAGCACGATCGCGGTGTTTAACGTCTCTCGAGACTATGGCTTGCCGTGAACGGCAGCAGCGCAATATTACGAGCACGCTTAATTGCAGCACTCAGTTTACGTTGATGATCCGCACAAGTTCCAGAAATCCGACGCGGAGTTATTTTGCCCCGCTCCGAAATAAAGTAACGCAAGGAACGGACATCCTTGTAATCGATAGTTGCTTTTTTGTCAGCGCAGAAACGGCAAACTTTGCGGCGGCCATAACGGCGACGCGGTGCAGCGGAACGACTTCCTTCATATGCCATGATTATATCTCCTTCTTCATCGTCGTAGGTTGGAACGGAAGTTAATTTTCTTCCGTCGTCTCTTCGGCAGCAGCCTCGGTTTCAGCATCACCTTCATGATCCTCGTCAGAGGTTTCCTCAGGGGCAGCTTCGACTACTGGAGGAGCTACATAGCCACCTTCCAGGATTACCGTCTGGAACTTGATCAACTTTTCGTCGATACGCATACGGCGCTCGTATTCGGCAATCACCTTCGACTCGGCATCAAAGATCACCAGGACATAACAGCCCTTGGTTTGCTTTTTGACCGTGTAGGCCAGTGTCCGAACACCCCAATTTTCAAGCTTGAGAATTTCCGCGCCTTGATCCGTCAAGATCGTCGTGAACTTGTCGATGATCGCGGTTTGGTCGTCCCCGACAACATCCGGGTGTACGATGAAGATTGATTCGTAAGTACGCATTAATAACCTCCTCTTGAGTTGTTAGCCCCGTCTTGGGCGGAGCAAGGAGCGAAAGCACCCTATATGCTTCCTTCTAAAGAACTTTGTTTTCTACCACACCCCAGCATTGCGAGGCAATGGATTTTTAACAATGTGCGAGCTCAGCTTCAGAATATTGGGTGGAGACAAGATCAGGCTCTCGTATTTATTACGATGACGCCCTCCTCGTCTATTAATTTACCGCTTTTTTCAAACATTGAATCGGAAATGCATTACGTCGCCGTCCTTGACGACGTACTCTTTTCCTTCAAGTCGCATCAAGCCTTTTTCCTTGGCGCCAGACTCACCTTTTTCTGAGACAAAACCAGCGTAGGCAATAACTTCAGCGCGAATAAAGCCTTTTTCAAAATCAGTGTGGATGACCCCGGCAGCTTGCGGTGCGCGAGCACCAGCACTGACAGTCCACGCTCTGACTTCCTTGACCCCAGCGGTAAAATAGGTGATCAGGCCGAGCAGACGGTAACCGGCGACAATCATCCGGACAAGGCCTGACTCGTTAAGCCCGAGTTCATTGAGAAATTCCACTTTTTCAGCTTCGGGAAGTTCTGCAATTTCAGCTTCGATTTTGCCACAGATGATCACTAACTCCGCACCTTCTACGGCGGCATGTTCTTTGAGACGGTCGACAAAGGGGTGTTCACCAGCGAGATCATCTTCGGCAACATTGGCAACGTACAGAACAGGTTTAGCAGTAATCAGGCAGAGTTCACGCAACATCTTCCACTGCTCTGCGGTCGCATCGACATTACGTGCTGGCCGGCCGCTATTGAGACATTTCTGAACCTTTTCCAGGAGAGCCAACTCTTCCTGCATTTTTTTGTCGCCACTTTTTGCCTGCTTAACTACACGGTTGATCCGTTTTTCAACCGTGTCCATATCGGACAGATTGAGTTCGGTCTGAATAACTTCGACGTCGCGCAGAGGGTCAATACTGCCATCAACATGCACAACATTATCATCATCAAAACAGCGCACAATATGGGCAATTGCATCAACCTGACGAATGTGCCCGAGGAACTGATTGCCCAGCCCCTCGCCACGACTGGCCCCCTTCACCAAGCCAGCAATATCGACAAACTCCATAGCTGTCGGCAAAACATTCTGTGGATTGACAATCTCAGAGAGAACACCAAGACGAGGGTCTGGTACTGTTACGATGCCGACATTTGGCTCGATGGTGCAGAAGGGGTAATTGGCAGCTTCCGCGCCAGCAGAGGTGATCGCGTTAAAAATGGTCGATTTGCCGACGTTGGGCAGACCGACAATACCACACTTGAATCCCATAATTTCTTTATCCATGTAAATAACAATAGCCGAGGCAAAAGCCCCGGCTATTGTTACAATCGCGTTATGTCCGCTGAACCTAGGCCAGCAGAGGAGCAATAACCAGAGCAACAACGCTCATCAGTTTGATGAGGATGTTCATGGCTGGCCCGGAAGTATCTTTGAAGGGGTCACCAACGGTGTCGCCGATAACAGCAGCCTCATGAGCAGTGCCGCCCTTCTTCTCACCTTCAATTTTGCCTTGTTCGATGTACTTTTTGGCATTGTCCCAGGCACCGCCACCATTAGACATCATCAGAGCCAGGAGCACACCCGCAAGAGTAGCACCAGCGAGCATGCCGCCGAGTGATTCTTTACCAAGCACAAAGCCAACCAGGACCGGAGCAAGAACAGCAACCACACCAGGCAGGATCATTTCACGAAGCGCGGCTTTAGCCGAAATATCGATACATTTCTGGGAATCAGGCTTAACACCTTCTTTGCCTTCAAGCAGGCCAGGAATCTCACGAAATTGGCGACGAATTTCATCGACCATCGCGCCGGCAGCACGACCAACACTGGTCATGGTTAGAGCACCGATAAAGAACGGCAGGGCACCACCAATAAAGAGACCGATAACAACCCTGGGCTCAATCAGGTTAATGGTTTTGAGACCAACGGTCGTGGCATAGGCTGAGAAGAGCGCAAGGGCAGTCAAAGCAGCAGAACCAATGGCAAAACCCTTGCCGATAGCGGCAGTGGTGTTTCCGATAGCATCGAGACCGTCTGTAATCTCACGAACCTCGGGACCGAGACCAGCCATTTCAGAGATTCCGCCAGCGTTGTCAGCAATCGGGCCGTAAGCGTCAACAGTCATAGTGACACCAACGGTAGCTAACATACCAACAGCAGCAATACCAATACCGTAAAGTCCGGCAAAATGATTTGCTACAAAAATTGAGACACAGATAATTAGAACCGGAATCGCAGTGGACTCAAGACCAACGGCAAGGCCGTGAATGATATTAGTCGCCGCACCAGTCTTGCTAGCCTCGGCAATACGCAGAACAGGTGCATGCGCAGTATAATATTCAGTAACCTGACCGATAGCAATACCGGCCAGAGTTCCGGCAAGAATCGCCCAGAAGACGCCCGTAGTCAGACCAAGGTAGCCAATAAAGAAATACGCGGCAATCAGGAAACCACCTGCAGCAACAAACGTGGTGTAGTGCAGGGCCTTGCCCGGATCCATCGACTTGAGGACCTTCATTGAACCGATACCGATGAAGGAGAAGACCAGGCCGATCATAGCCAGACCAAGAGGCAGCAGCATAGCAGCAGACTGAATAGATTTACCTGCTTCGCTTAACACCACTGCGCCATTTTTGACTTCGCTGACTAGAGCAATGTCAGCACCACCCAAAGTCGCAATCAAAGAGGTGCTGGCTGCAGCTGAAATCGCGACAGTTGCGATAATCGAACCGACATAGGACTCAAAAATATCCGCACCCATGCCTGCCGTATCACCAACGCAGTCGCCAACATTGTCAGCAATGACGCCCGGGTTACGAGGATCATCCTCAGGAATACCGGCTTCCAGTTTGCCGACCAGGTCAGAACCGACGTCAGCAGCCTTGGTATAGATACCACCACCAACACGGGCAAAGAGAGCAATGGAAGAAGCGCCCATGGCGAAACCGTTGATATACTTGGAAG